>CALFRR010000117.1 GCA_937919435.1 uncultured Alphaproteobacteria bacterium
CAGGCCGCACCCGGCGTGAACAGCACGGCACCGGCGGGCAGCGAGGTCTCCTTGACCCGGCCGAGCAGCAGAGCCCGGTCGTCCGCCGACAGCTCGGCGAGATCGGGAAAGAGGTCGAGCCAGCCGCCGCACGGATCCATCGAACTGCCTCCCGGCCGTGATCCCGACCGGTTCGGAGCCGATTCGGGCACGCCCAGGAGACCACGTTTCGAAAGATCGGGGGAAACGAACGTCGCGATGCGACGGAGAGGTTCAGTCGAGGAAGGTCAGGCGCGTATCCGGCTCGGAGACAGGGCGGATCGTGGCGCCGATGCCACGAACCGTCCGCAGCGGATCGCGCCGACGCGCCGGTTCCCCGCTCGGCTGAGCGATCGTCGCCGGGACCACCGCCGGAACCTGGACCGGGGCGACGATCCGCGGCGCCGGCTTCGCCGCGAGCGGTGGGCGGGGCGGCGGGGTGACCCCGCGATCGTGACGGCGCAGCACCTCCCGGCGACGACCGAGGACGGTGGCGACGTGGCGTTCGAGCCGTTCCGAAGAGAGCGGTTTCAGGAGAAATCCGTCGATCCCGGCGGCGACCGCCTCCTCGACCAGTTTGCGTCCGCCATGGCCGGTGACCATCACCATCGCCATGTCGGGATTGGCCGGGCCGCCACTCTGCTGCACCGAGCGCACCCATTCGATGCCGTTCACCGTCGGCATCGAATAGTCGACGAAGGCGAGATCGAAGGCGTGTTCGCGGACCTGACGTTCCGCCTCGTGCGGCTCACCGAACAGTTCGATGCGGCGAAACCCGAGTTGCCTCAGCAACATCCGCAGAAGGTTCTGGAAATTTCGGTTGTCGTCGAGCACGAGGGCACGAATGTCGGCGACGGCGACTTCGGCGAACCCCATCCTCTCCTCCCCGCCCGTCCATGTTTCGGTAAGCATTAGCGACCGCAGGTTTTAAATTTTCGTTCGTACATTCCTTAAAGTAATATGTATCCCGGAAACGAAACAGCCGGGCACGAGGCCCGGCCGTCGACGGCGGAACGAGGCGACCTGCTCAGGCGGCCTTCTCGTAGCACTCGAGCACGTAGTCCCAGTTGATCAGGTGATCGACGAAGGCCTCGAGGAACTTCACCCGGAGGTTCCGGTAGTCGATGTAGTAGCCGTGCTCCCAGACGTCGGCGGTCAGGATCGGCGTGGCGCCGTGGACCAGCGGATTCTCGGCGTTCGACGTCTTGGTGATCGACAGCTTGCCGTCCTTGAAGGCCAGCCACGCCCAGCCCGAGCCGAACTGCGTGGCGCCGGCCTGGATGAAGTCCGCGCGGAACTTGTCGTAGCCACCGAGGTCGCGGTCGATCAGCGCCTGGATCTTGCCGGGGATCTTCTTGCCGCCGCCGTCCTTCTTCTGCCAGAGCCAGAAGTGGTGGTGGTTGTAGTGCTGCGCCGCGTTGTTGAACACCGGCACGTTCTTGCCGTGGCTGGCGACGATCACCTCCTCCAGCGACTTGCCCTCGAACTCCGTCCCCTTCACCAGATTGTTCAGGTTGGTGACGTAGGTCGCATGATGCTTGTCGTGGTGATATTCGAGCGTCTCGGCGGACGTGAACGGCGCCAGCGCGTCATAGGCGTAGGGCAGCGGAGCGAGTTCGAATGCCATCGGAAAATCTCCTCGGAACATCGTGCCGGACCCGAAGTGAGGATCTCGCGGCGCGGGGGCCGCGGAACCGCGGCAACCTGATGCGAACATAAGGGTCCCTACTGACCACGGCAACCTTCATGCTATGTTTTCGTGCACATGTCGGACGTTCCTTCGGATACCCCCTCTCCCGGATGCCGCGACCGTGATCCCCGGATGAGCAACACCCCCCACGAGACCCCGCCCGACGAACCGCGGATCGAACCGCCGGCGGCCGACGCCGCCGCGACGCCGTTCGCACGGGCGGCGGCACACTGGCGGCGGATCGAAGACGCGGTCGACGACTGGATCGAACACCGGCTCCGGGCCACACCGGTCTCGTCCGCGCTCGACCGGATCGAAGCGCAGGTCGAACGCGCGGCGCAGATGGTCGCCCGAGTGCCGTGGCGGCGTCCGCCGCCGCTGGCGATCGGCGCGGTGGTCGGCGTGGCGGCGCTCGCGGTGCTGGTGGTGGCGACCGGGGTCGGCCGACGCGGCGACGGCGGGACCCGACCGGCGGCGACCGAGACGCCGAGCGCGAGCCGGACGACGGCGGCGTCGACCTCGGTCGAGACACAGATCGCGGCGCAGCGGCTGGCCCGCTTCGCCGACGGTGTGGAACCACCGGGCGATCGGGTCACGACGCAATTCGAGGAACCGATGCGGCTGTCGCCGCCGTTCGACGCGATCGATTCGGTGGTGTTCGACGCCGAGATGCGGCGGTTCCGGCTGTGGGGCGTGTGGCCGGTCGGGCGCAACGAGATCTGCCGCGGTGAAGACGGCGGGCGCTTCGCCTGCGGGCTGATGGCGCGGGCGGCGCTGCAGAACCACATCGCCCGGCGCAAACCGGTCTGCATCCGGATGTTCGGTGCGGCCCGGCCGTCCGACTTCGTCGAGGTCACCTGCACGGTCGACGGCGACGACCTCGCCCTCCACATGGTCCGCAGCGGCTTCGCCTTCCCGGCGCCGCGGGCGGGGACCCTGCTGCGCGCCGCCGCGGTCGAGGCGATGGCGGAGAAGCGCGGCTATTGGGCGGGACCGCAGATCGCGCCCACCGCCGACCGGGCGGAGGAGGACGCGAGATCGATTCCGATCGGCGGGACCCGGGTGTTGACCGCACCCGCCGACACGACGGTGCCCTTCTCCGCCCCGACCCAGGACGAGACGCCCCGGGTCAGGATCCGCTGACGGCACCGGCCGCTCTCAGCCGGCGTGGGCGAAGTCCCAGTAGAGCCGGCGGGCGAGGCGATAGATCGGCCCGGGTTCCAGCACCCGATCCTCGAAGCGGACGACCGGCATCACCTTGGTGTAGTTGCCGGTCGTGAACATCTCGTCGGCGTCGAGGAAGTCCTCGTAGCGCAGCGTCTTCTCGACCACCGGGGTGCCGGCCTTGCGCAGCAGATAGATCGGAAGAGCACACGTCTGAACTCCAGTCACACTTGAAGCTCGTAT
>CALFRR010000118.1 GCA_937919435.1 uncultured Alphaproteobacteria bacterium
GCGACCTGATCGCCGACTCGGTCGAGTACATGGTCAACGCGCACTGCGCCGACGCCATGGTCTGCATCTCCAACTGCGACAAGATCACCCCCGGCATGCTGATGGCGGCGCTGCGCCTCAACATCCCGGCGGTGTTCGTCTCCGGCGGACCGATGGAGGCCGGCAAGGTGGTGCTGTCGACCGGCCAGACCAAGTCGGTCGACCTGATCGACGCGATGATCGCGGCGGCCGACGACAAGGTCTCCGACGAGGACGTGAAGTCCTACGAGCGCTCGTCCTGCCCGACCTGCGGCTCCTGCTCCGGCATGTTCACCGCCAATTCGATGAACTGCCTCGCCGAGGCGCTCGGTCTGGCGCTGCCCGGCAACGGCTCGCTGGTCGCCACCCACGCCGACCGCAAGGCGCTGTTCCTGGAGGCCGGCCGGCTGATCGTCGACCTGTGCAAGCGGTACTACGAGAAGGACGACGCGAGCGTCCTGCCGCGTTCGATCGCCACCTTCGGCGCCTTCGAGAACGCGATGACCCTCGACATCGCCATGGGCGGCTCGACCAACACGGTGCTGCATCTGCTCGCCGCGGCCCAGGAGGCCGGCGTCGACTTCAGGATGTCCGACATCGACCGCCTGTCGCGGCGGGTGCCCTGCCTGTCGAAAGTGGCGCCGGCGGTGGCCGACATCCACATGGAGGACGTCCATCGGGCCGGCGGCATCTTCGCCCTGCTCGGCGAACTCGACCGCGCCGGCCTGCTCACCACCGACATCCCGACCGTCCACGCCCCGACCCTGAAGGCGGCGATCGAGCGCTGGGACGTGCTGCAGTCGAATTCGATCGCGGTCAGGACCTTCTACGCCGCCGCCCCCGGCGGTGTGCCGTCGATCCAGGCGTTCAGTCAGGACCGCCGCTTCGACGATCTCGATCTCGACCGCAAGAAGGGCGTGATCCGTTCGAAGGCCAACGCCTATTCGCAGGACGGCGGCCTCGCCGTGCTCTACGGCAACATCGCCCTCGACGGCTGCATCGTGAAGACCGCCGGCGTCGACGCCTCGATCCTGACCTTCGAAGGCCAGGTGAAGATCTACGAGAGCCAGGATGCGGCGGTCTCCGGCATCCTCGGTGGCGACGTGGTCGCCGGCGACGTGGTGGTCATCCGCTACGAAGGCCCGCGCGGCGGTCCCGGCATGCAGGAGATGCTCTATCCGACCAGCTATCTGAAGTCGAAGGGGCTGGGCAAGGCCTGCGCCCTCCTGACCGACGGCCGCTTCTCCGGCGGCACTTCGGGTCTGTCGATCGGTCACGCCTCGCCGGAAGCGGCGGAAGGCGGCGCCATCGGTCTGGTCGAGGCGGGCGACCGCATCCGGATCGACATCCCGAATCGGAAGATCGAGCTGCTCGTCTCCGACGAGGTCCTGGCGGCACGTCGGGCGGCGATGGAGGCGAAGGGCGCCGCCGCCTGGAAGCCGGCCGCACCGCGCACCCGCAAGGTCTCGGCGGCGCTCCGCGCCTATGCGGCGATGACCACCAGCGCCGCCCGCGGCGCGGTGCGCGACGTCACCCAGATCGAGCGCTGACCCCTCGGCGGCCGGTTCTCCGGCCGTTCGGCGACCCGGAAACGTGAACGGCGGGGACCGTGTCGGCCCCCGCCGTTCTGCGTCGCCCGTCCCAGGGGATTTTGGGGTGGTGGGTGTCAGGCGACGGACGAGAGGCCGCCGAGCAGCGACGACTGCTGCAGGCTCTGGCTGTCCTGCATGCGCATGTACGACTGCTGTAGCATCTGAGCGATGATCGAGGCGAAACTCGTCGAGTCGCCGCTCGAAGACGAAGAGTCGCTCGACCCCGTCTGCTGGCCCAGATAGCTGAGCAGTTCGTCGGCGGAGATCGTGCCGTCCTGGTTGAGATCGGCCGCCGAATAGCTCGACGACGATCCCGACGAATCCGACGAACCACCGGCCGCGGCCCCGCCGCCCGACGGAGGTGGCGGTGCGGAGGACTGCATCGCGCTGGTGAGCTCGTCCTCGCTGATCGAGCCGTCACTGTTGGTGTCGATCGACGAGAACAGCGACGACGCCGCGCTCGTCGAGTCCTCGGTGCTCGACGACGAACCGTCGGACGCCGATGCGGAGTCCGGGGGCGGCGGGGGCGGCGGAGGCATGTTGGCCTTCATGAAGTCGCCGAGTTCGTCCTCGGTGATCGAACCGTCGCCGTCGGCGTCGATCGACGCGAAGGCGTCGGTCGCCGAGGAGGACGACGTGGTCGATCCGCCGTCCTCCTGCAGCGACAGCAGCGCATTGCGGGTCTCGTTGGAGAACTTGTCGAGGAAACTCGACAGTTCGCTCGACGACACCCCGCCGGAGGAGTCGGTGTCGAGCGCGGAGAACAGATCCTCGAGCGGGTTCTTCGCCGAGGTCTGCCCGGAGGACGAGGTCGAGGTGGTGCCGGCCGTCTCGGCGGTCGCCGTGGAGTTCGTCGAGCGCGGCCATTGGAGGCTCTGAAGAGCGGATGTCGCGGAACCGATCATGGGTTCGCACCTCTGGTCTGATGCCGTCCCGCGATCGAAAGCGATCGGGACGGTTCGGAAGGTCAAGAAGCGTGCCACCGCCACGAGTCTCAACGCTCGGAAAGAATTGTCGAATTTCAGAAACGAAAGAGAAACCTGGATCTTCTCCCCGCGCCGGTGCCCGGTGGTCGCGGCGACCCGGCCCCCCGCCCCGTCGGGACGCGCACGAGGGCCGATCGGTGCGCGCGACGCTCGAACTCGCGTGGAACGTGGTGATCGGAAGGGGCGACGCGCGATCGCGCGGTCGTCGTGGTCCCGGAGGCCGCGGTGCGGGCAGGCGCGTGGGGGCGGGATCCCTGGTCTCCGAGTGTTTCCGGATCGTCGTCCGCAGGACGCGTTCCGCGATCGGGCGAACCGTCCGGCAGACGTCCTTCCGGCAGATCCTGCCGGGCAGATCGTTCGTCCGGGCGGAAGTTGCCGACCTCGCCGAGAGTGGTTCAGGCGTCCTTGAGCGGCGGCATCCAGGCGCCCGGCGCCGCGTCGTCGGCCGTTGCGTCGTCGCTCTCGTCGAGCGCGACACCGCTGCCGCGGAAGCCCTTGGCGATCACGTAGAGCTCGGCCGAATCCGCTCGGCTGGCCGGCGGCTTGATGTGGGCGACGGTGGTGAAGTCGCGCTTCAGGTTGGCCAGCAGCTCGCCCTCGGTGCCGCCGCGCAGCACCTTGGCGAGGAAGTGGCCGCCGGGCCGCAGCACCGTGCGGGCGAAGTCGATCGCCACTTCGCACAGATGCATGATCTTCAGATGGTCGGTCTTCTTGTGGCCGGTCGCCGGTGCCGCCATGTCGGAGAGCACGACGTCGGCCTTCTCGCCGCCGAGCGCCGCGTAGAGCACCGCCGGCGCGTCGTCGTCGAGGAAGTTCTTCTGCAGGAACACCGCGCCCGGCACGGTCGCCATTTCCAGGTAGTCGATGCCGACCACCCGCGGCGCCTCGTCGCGCGAGCGGACCTTCTCGGCGGCCACCTGACACCAGCCGCCCGGCGCGCAGCCGAGATCGACTACCCGGTTGCCGGGTTTCAGGATGTGGTACTTCTCGTCGATCTCGATCAGCTTGTAGGCGGCGCGCGACCGCCAGCCTTCCTTCTTCGACTTGACCACATAGGGGTCGTTCAACTGGCGTTGCAGCCAGCGGTTCGACGAGGCGGTCCGCCGTTTGGCGGTCTTCACCCGGACCTTGAGTGCCCGCGGCGCGCCGCCGTCCCCCTTGCCGCTGCCGCTCACCGTCCGCTCCTCTCGCCACCGCGCCCCGGCCGCCGGCCGCGGCCCGACCGATACCACAATCCGTCGTCCATCATCAGCTCGGTGAGCATGCCCTCGCGCAGGCCGCGATCCGCCACCCGGAGCCGGCCGCAGCGCCAGCGCCGGCGGATCGCCTCCAGGATGGCGCATCCGGCCAGCACCAGATCGGCCCGGTCGATGCCGATGCAGGGATTGGCGACCCGATCGTCGAAGTCCATCTCGAGCAGCCGGTCGATCATCTCGCCGACCTGGTCGTCGGAGAGCCAGGTGCCGTCGACCCGGCGACGGTCGTAGCGCTTCAGGCCGAGGTGGACGCCGGCGAGCGTCGTCACCGTGCCGGAGGTGCCGACCATGTGGTAGCGCCCCGGCCCGAGCCGCGCCCCGAGGCCGGTCCAGTCGTCGAGCTCGGCGAGCATCGCGTCGACGTCGGCGACCATCGCCTCGAACACGCTCGCGCCGACCGAGACGCCGCCATGCCGTTCCGACAGGGTGACGACCCCGACCGGCAGCGAGGTCCAGGCGCGGATGTGGCGGGTCGGATCGCCGCCATGGCGCCGCCCCGGACCGAACTCCAGCCAGACCAGCTCCGACGAACCGCCGCCGATGTCGAACAGCAGCGCGCCGTCCGCCGACCAGTCGATCAGATTGGCGCAACCGGCGACCGCCAGCCGAGCCTCGGTCTCCCGGGTCAGGATCTCCAGCCGGAGGCCGGTTTCCGCCTCGACCCGGTCGAGGAAGGCTTCGCCGTTCTCGGCCGCCCGGCAGGCTTCGGTGGCGACGAAGCGCGAGCGGACGATGCCGCGCCCGTCGAGCTTGCCGCGGCAGACCCGGAGCGCGTCGATCGCCCGGTCCTGGGCGGCGTCCGACAGGCGGCCGCTCTTCGACAGGCCCTCGCCGAGTCGGACGATCCGCGAGAAGGCGTCGACCACCCGGAAGCCGTGGTACCAGGGCTCGGCGACCAGCAGTCGGCAGTTGTTGGTGCCGAGATCGAGTGCCGCATAGAGCGGTCCGCTCGCCCGATGCCGGCGCGGTTCGCCTCCGGCGGCGGACGTCTCGACCGAGGCGTCCGCTCTCTCGTGGTCGAAGTGCGGCGCCGCGGCCTCGCCCGACGGCTTCGGGCGGGCGCGACCCGACGGATCGCCGAGGCCGCCGTCCGGCTCGCGTGTCGGCATCGCCGATTCGGCGGCCCGTCCGTTCGGCCGCGTCTCGCGGAGCCGGCCGTTCGCTTCGGGCCCGGCCCCGGAACGCTGGGGCGTCGCACGGCGGTCACCGGCGTCGCCCTCGTCGCGGCGATCGGGCCCGACGCCCGCGTCCGGTCCCGGCGCGGGCCGTGTCTCGCGGGGCGGGAGAGAGGCCGCGGTGCGATCTGCGTGTGTCTCGCCGCGGGCGGAGCGCGGATGCCCCGCCTCTGCCGAGCCGACCACGACGATCGGTAGGCAGGGCGCGGCGGTCGTTTCGCGGACATCACCGCTCTTCGACGTCGCCGTGGGCGACGTCTTCGACCCGGCCGCGGCCACGGAGGGCCAACGGGTCCGGCGTCCACGACGCTTTCGCCGACGATGTTTCGTCGGCTTCGTCATGGCGACGGCCACACCGGGACGATCCGCGGCGGGCGGTTCGTCTCCAGGATTGCTCAAGTTCGATCTCCGCGTCGCCGGCGCGAACTCGCGCGCGACGCCTCTGTCGGTCACGTTGGCACCAGTCTACCAGCGCGACGCGGCCTGACAAGCGGAAGTCGTGAAACGCTCGTCCGCCGGTGTCGGCCGGCGGGAACGAGGGGAGGCGGGAGGCGAGGGGAGGGCGCCGGCTCAGCGGATCGCCGTCGCGGCCCCCGGGGACGGCCCCTCGGTGCCGAGGAGACGGAAGAGGTACCGGCCGTAGGCGCTCTTGCCGAGGCCGACGGCGAGCCGCTCCAGGCCTGCGGAGTCGATGAAGCCCTGTCGCCAGGCGATCTCCTCCGGACAGCTCACCTTGAAACCCTGCCGACGTTCGAGCGTGGCGACGAACTCGGAGGCCTCCAGCATGCTCTCCGGGGTTCCGGTGTCGAGCCAGGCGAAGCCGCGCCCCATCGGCTGGACGTCGAGCTTGCCGCGTTCGAGGTAGGTCCGGTTGACGTCGGTGATCTCCAGTTCGCCGCGCGCCGAGGGTTTCAGGTTCGCGGCGATCTCGACGACGTCCGAATCGTAGAAATAGAGGCCGGTCACCGCCCAGCTCGACTTCGGCTTCGCGGGTTTCTCCTCGATCGACAGCGCCCGCATCCGCTCGTCGAACTCGACCACGCCGTAACGTTGCGGATCGGTGACGTGATAGGCGAAGACCGTCGCGCCTTCCGGCTGCGATCGCGCCTGCCGGAACATGTCGGTGATGCCGTGGCCATAGAAGATGTTGTCGCCGAGGATCAGGCAGTTGCGGCTCGACCCGACGAAATCGGCGCCGATCACGAAGGCCTGTGCCAGCCCGTCCGGTGACGGCTGTTCGGCGTAGGAGAGCGAGATCCCCCACTGCGACCCGTCGCCGAGCAGGCGTTGGAAGTGCGGCAGATCGGCGGGGGTCGAGATCAGCAGGATGTCGCGGATCCCCGCCAGCATCAGCGTCGACAGCGGATAGTAGATCATCGGCTTGTCGTAGATCGGCATCAGCTGCTTCGACGTGACCAGCGTCATCGGATGCAGCCGGGTGCCGGCGCCGCCGGCCAGAACGATGCCCTTCATGGTGAAACTCCCATCGGTTCGGGCGCTCGGCGAGGATTGCGTCAAGCGGGGCGGTCTTCGATCAGGCGGCGCACGACGACATCGATGGATTCGCGCCAGTCCGGCAGTCGGATCCCGTGCACCCGGGCGAGCCGGCCGCAGTCGAGCCGCGAGTTCTTCGGCCTCTTCGCCGGGGTCGGATAGGCGGAGGTCGGGATCGGCTCGACGTCCGCCGACGGCCCGCCGTGGGTCGCCGAACGGCGGAAGATCTCGGCGGCGAAGTCCGCCCAGGACGCTTCGCCGCCGCCGGTCGCGTGGAACAACCCGCGGAGTTCGGGATCGCCGTCGGCGAGGAGGTTCTCCGTCACCTTCAGCATCGCCGCGGCGAGGTCGAGGGCCGAGGTCGGATTGCCGATCTGGTCGGCGACGACGCCGACGCGGTCGCGCGTCTCGGCGAGCCGCAGCATGGTGCGGACGAAGTTCTTGCCGAACGGCGAATAGACCCAGGCGGTGCGCAGCACGGCGTGGTTCGCGGTCGCCGCCGCGAGTGCCCGCTCGCCGGCGAGCTTGGTGCGCCCATAGGCGCCGATCGGTCCGGTCGGGTCGGTCTCGACGTGAGGGGTCGGCTTGTCGCCGTCGAACACGTAGTCGGTGGACAGATGCACCACCGGAACGCCGAGCCGGGCCGCCGCCCGGCCGATCTCGCCGGGAGCGAGCCCGTTGACCGCGAGCGCCGTCGCCTCGTCGGTCTCGGCCGCGTCGACCGCGGTATAGGCGGCGACCGACAGGATCGCGTCCGGCCGCAGCGCTTCGATCGCCGGGGCGATCGCCGCCGTGTCGCGGAGGTCTAGGTCGGGCAGGCCGATCGTGACGATCTCCAGATCGTCGCGCCCAGCCACGGCCTCGACGAGCGAGCCGACCACCTGACCCTCGGTTCCGGTGACCAGGAAGCGGCGCTTCATCCTTTCTTCCCCTCCGGAGCGAGGACTCCGAGACGTTCACCGACATGGCCCCGCTCGCACAACGGTCGCCACCAGGCTTCGTTGGCGAGATACCAGGCGACGGTCTTCTCGAGCCCGCTGTCGAAGGTCTCCTGCGCCCGCCAGCCGAGTTCGGTCTCGAGCTTGGTCGCGTCGATGGCGTAGCGCGCGTCGTGGCCGGGCCGGTCGGTGACGAAGCGGATCAGATCGGCGTGCGGATGCGACTTCGGCGCCAGCCGGTCGAGGATGGCGCAGATCGAGCTGACCACCTGGAGGTTGGTCCGTTCGTTGCGGCCACCGACGTTGTAGGTCTCGCCCGGTCGGCCCCGCGAGGCGATCAGGTGCAGCGCGCGGGCGTGATCCTCGACGTAGAGCCAGTCGCGGACGTTCGAGCCGTCGCCGTAGACCGGCAGCGGTCGGCCGTGCAGCGCCTCGAGGATGACCAGCGGGATCAGCTTTTCGGGGAAATGGCGCGGCCCGTAGTTGTTCGAGCAGTTGGAGACGATCGTCGGCAGGCCGTAGGTGCGGGCCCAGGCGATCGCCAGATGGTCGGACGCCGCCTTCGACGCCGAGTAGGGCGAGGACGGATCGTAGGCCGTCGTCTCGGTGAACAGGCCCTCCGCTCCGAGCGACCCGTAGACCTCGTCGGTGGAGACGTGCAGGAAGCGGAAGTCGCGCTTCTCTGCGTCCGACAGGCCGTTCCAGTGGGCGCGCGCCCGCTCCAGCAGGGTGAAGGTGCCGATCACGTTGGTGGTGACGAAGTCGGCCGCCCCGGTGATCGAGCGATCGACGTGGCTCTCGGCCGCGAGGTGGTAGACGCGGGTCGGTCGGAAGCTCGCGAAGACCTCGGCGACCGCCGCCGCGTCGCAGATGTCGGCCCGGACGAAGCGATGGTTCGGCCGATCGGCGACATCGGCGAGATTGGCGGGATTGCCGGCATAGGTGAGCTTGTCGAGAGTCAGAACCTCGGCACCGACCTCCTGGACCAGACGCCGCACTACCGCCGATCCGATGAAACCGGCCCCACCCGTGACGACGATCCGCATGTCCTGTCCTCGAAGCGCCCGTCCGGCCGCGCGGCCGCCGGCGTGTTGATGTCCTTAGTCGAAGATGGCCCCGATCTCGGCGAAGAGCGGCTGGGTCCGATCCTTCGGCGAGAGGATCGCGTCGGCGGCGGCAACCGGCCAGTCGATGCCGAGGTCGGGATCGTCCCAGCGCAGTCCGCGATCGTGAGCCGGGCTGTAGTAGTCGGTCACCATATAGGCGAGCTCGCAGTCGTCCTCGAGCGTGCAGAAGCCGTGGGCGAAGCCCGCCGGGATCCACAGTTGACGTCCGTTCTCGGCGGAGAGTTCCACCGCGACATGGCGTCCCCGGGTCGGCGACGAGGCACGCAGGTCGACGGCGACGTCGAGGACGCGGCCGCGCGGACACTGCACCAGCTTGCCCTGGGCCTTCGGCGGGATCTGGAAATGGAGGCCACGCACCGTGCCCTTCGGCCCCGAAAGGGACCGATTGTGCTGGACGAAACGAACTTCGCCCGCCCGTTCACGGAACAGATCCTCGCGAAACTCTTCGCTGAACCACCCCCGGGTGTCGCCGTGCCGCTTCGGTGCAATCGTCAGAAGGCCGGAAATCTCGGTAGTTTCGAACTGCATCGGATCTCTGTCGTAGGTCTACGGGCGCCGCCGTGCATGTCGAAGGCGAAACGAGGCCCCGCTTGCGGGACGGCCGAACCTAACCGCTGATGCCATCGGTTGCAACGCCGGTAGGACGCCGAGCCGATGTGCGGCCGGCGGGGCGAAGGCCCCCCGACCGCTTCTCCACGTGACGGCACCGGACTGCGACGTCCAGGTGGATCGAACCGGCGGCATTGGCTAAGAAGGCTGCGCACACGTGTGATGCCAGCAGGGAGCCTTCGATGCGCGTTGGGGAGATCCGTGATCTCGTCGTTTCCCTGGTGGGGCATCGCCCGCCTCGTCGCAATGCCCGCACCCGGAGCATTCTGGTCGTGTCGACGCTGTTGCCGTCGCGCGGCCACGCCGGCGGCGTCCGCATCCTCGACATCGCGGCCGAGATCCGGCGGCTGGTGCCGGACACCACGATCGATCTCTTCTCGCTCGAGCATCCCGATATCGACTTCGTCGATGCTGAGACGTTGTCGGTTTTCGATCGAGTCCATATTTCGCGGGATCGCAAACTCTCGTTCGATCGCCTGCCCGACGCTGCGCGGCACTGGTACGACGTCGTCGACATCCAGTATCCGCAGCCGCCGAGGCGTATTCTGTCCTATCGGCAGTATTGCGCGAAACTCCTGTTCACGCCCATGGAATCCGCCGCGCGACGGGTCGCTCTCGCACCGCCCGGGGCGGTGCCCGAGGACGACCGGCGGGCGGGCCGGCGGGAAGAGCGGATCGCCCGTCTGGTCGACGAGGTCGTCTGCGTGTCCGAGCCCGATGCCGATTGCCTGCGCCGAAAGACCGGTCTGACGAACATCGGTCATCTGGACACCTGCATTTCACGACAGGAGTTCGCCGACCGGATCGCGTCGGCGGCGAGTGGCGCGCTCGACGGCAGGCGCATCGTCTTCGCAGCCTTCTTCGGCGCGCCTCCCAATCGTGAGGCGCTCGATTGGTACCTTGATCGCGTTCATCGGCGGGTGGTCGAGGCCGTCCCCGACGCGGAACTCCTCGTGGTCGGTCGCGGAAACCTCGCCACCTATCGGGAGCGAGCGGATCGAAACGTTCGCCTCGTCGGTGAGGTCGCCAACGTCGCCGATGCCATCGCCGAGGCGGCGATCGGGATCGCTCCGCTGTTCTCCGGCTCTGGTTTCCGCGGCAAGGTCAATCAGTATGCCGTCCTCGGCCTGCCCTGCGTGGCGACCTCCTTGGCGGCCTCCGGGCTCGCCTACGAGGACGGCAAAGACATCTTCGTCACGGAAGATCCGATCGTCTTTGCCGATCACCTCGTCCGGTTGCTGAGAGACCCGGAGTTCCGGCGCACGATCGGTGATCGCGCCCGTGAACGTTGTCTGGCCAACTATTCGTGGTCGTCGAAAGCGGCGCGGATCACCGAAATCTACGAACTCTGACCGACGTGCCGGATTTCCCCTGACGGGTATCCTCCGTGGCCCACCGGTCAGCCGGTCGTCGCTCTCGCGAGGATCCCGACGATCCGCGCCTCAATGTTCCCGCCGTCGAAGAGGTGGCCTGTCACTCCCGCCCGCCGCGCCGCTTCGACGTCGGTCGGCATGTCGCCGATCAGGAACGAGCGGTCGCGATCGACCCGCCATTCCTCCATCGCCCGTAGCAACATGCCGGGGTTGGGCTTGCGGTCGGCGTGGTCGCCGGTGAACTCCGGCACCACTCCGTCGGGATGGAAGGGGCAGACGTAGAAGCGGTCGACGTGGGCGCCTTCCTCGGCCAGCCGCGCCTGCATCTCGCGGTGGAACAGCGCCACGTCGGCGAGCCCGTAGTAGCCGCGTGCCACCCCGGCCTGATTGGTGACGACGAACACCCACCAACCGAGATCGTTCAGCCGCCGGATCGCCCGCGCCGCTCCGGGGATGAACCGGAGATCCTCCGGTCGATGGGTATAGCCGGAATCGACGTTGATCACGCCGTCCCGGTCGAGGAAGGCCGCCGGACGGATCCGCGTCGCCGGGAGTTCGCGATGGCCCTGCTCCAGCGTCTCCGGCAGCCCGACGTCGAGGAAGTAGCCGTCGAACTCGCGGCCGACGATCTCGCCGCGCGCCACCAGCTCCGGAAAGATCCGTTGCTCGATCGAGCAGGGCAGTGCATCGACGAGATCGAGGATCTCGCGGCGCAGGACGTAGACGCCGCCGTTGATCAGGCCCGGACCGGCATGGCTCGGATCCTTCTCCAGGAAGGCGGTGACGCGCCCACCCTCCGCGATCACCCGACCGTAGCGCGCCGCATCCGGCACCGCCCGTAGCGCCAGCGTCGCCAGGGCTCCGGACTCTCGTGCGGCCTGTTCCAGGGCGCGCAGGTTGATGTCGAACAGCGCATCGCCGTTCATCATCAGGAAGAGGTCGTCGAGCCGGTCCCGCGCCACGGTCAGCGCTCCGCCGGTGCCGAGCGGCATCGGCTCGCGCAGGACCTCGATGCGGGCACCCCCGATCCGACGGCCGGCGTAGAGCTCCTCGACCCGGTCGCCGAGGTGGCCGGCCAGCAGCAGGATCTCTTCGTAGCCGTGCCGCTCGATGGTTTCGAGCAGGTAGTCGAGAAACGGTCGCTCGCCGGCGATCGGCAGCAACGGCTTGGGAACGTCTCGGGTCAGGGCACCGAGCCTGGTGCCGCGCCCACCGACCAGAACCACCGCCTGACGGATCGCCCGCGTCGTCATCCCCGGTCCCTCCCCCAGACGCGATCGGCCTCTGCCGCCGCCAGGAACAGGTGATAGAGCGTGCTCGCCGGCATGTGGTCGACCATCGGCGCACCGGCCGCATCGAGCCGATCGATCCAACCACCTTCGACCGTCCGGTCGAGGAACGCACTCCGCAAGCGGCCGATCACCCGCGCCGCACGTCCGGCGGCGGCAGTGTCGCCCTGTTCGAACGCCGCGACCTCGGCCTTGATCGCTTCGGTGTGCGGCCAGCTGCGACGCGATGCACGATGGACGCTGCCGTCGTGGCGGAGCTCGTCGACGATCAGGCCCTCGCCGTCGAAGCCGTGGCGGTCGGCGAAGGCCTTCAGCGCGACGGCGATCGGATCGTCGCCGCGGCCGACCAGTCGCGCGTAGCCGCGCAGCAGCCACGACCATTCGTAATGATGACCCGGCTCGCAGATCTCGCCTTCCGGTCCGGCGCGCCGCTCCCAGCGGCCGTCGAAGTACTCCGGCAGCACTCCCGGGTCCGCCCGGAAGAACCGAGCCGCCATCATCGTCCGCACCTCGCCGGCGCGCGCC
>CALFRR010000119.1 GCA_937919435.1 uncultured Alphaproteobacteria bacterium
GCCCTTCGCCCTACATCCCGACCGGTTGTTCCCGGCGGATCCGGAGACGCGGGCGATCGCCCGGCGGCTCTACGCCGGCGTCGCGACCCTGCCGATCGTCAGCCCCCACGGCCACACCGATCCCGCCTGGTTCGCCGAGAACGCCCCCTTCCCCGATCCCGCCACCCTCTTCGTCATCCCCGACCACTACGTCCACCGCATGCTCCACTCCCAGGGCATCCGGCTCGAGAACCTCGGCGTCCCGCGCCTCGACGGCGGACCGGTCGAGACCGACAAGCGCAGGATCTGGAGGATCCTCGCCGAGAACTTCCACCTGTTCCGCGGCACCCCCTCCTGGATCTGGCTGAACCACGCCTTCACCACCGTCTTCGGCATCGACGAGAAGCTCTGCGCGGCCTCCGCCGACCGCATCTACGACCGGATCGCCGCCGCCCTCGAGACCCCCGCGTTCCGCCCCCGCGCCCTCTTCGAACGCTTCGGCATCGAGGTCATCGCCACCACCGAGAGCCCGCTCGACGACCTGCGCCACCACCGCAGGATCCGTGAGAGCGGCTGGTCCGGCCGGGTCGTCACCGCCTTCCGGCCCGATCCCGTCGTCGATCCCGCCTTCCCCGGCTTCGTCGACAATCTCGCCGCCCTCGGCCGGATCACCGGCCGCGACCTGACGACCTTCGCCGGCTATCTTTCTGCACTCGCCGATCGAAGGAAATACTTCGTCGAGGTCGGCGGCTGCACCTCGACCGACCACGGCCATCCCACCGCCGCCACCGCCGACCTCTCCGACGACGACGCGGCCGCCCTCTGGGCCCGGGTCCGCTCGGGCGCCGCCGACGCCGCCGAGGCCGAGCTGTTCCGCGCCCAGATGCTGACCGAGATGGCGAAGATGTCGACCGTCGACGGTCTCGTCATGCAGATCCATCCGGGCTCGCGGCGCGACCACAACCCGGCGGTCTTCGCCGCCTTCGGCAAGGACAAGGGCTGCGACATTCCGGGGCCGACCGACTACGTCGAGGGGCTCCGGCCGCTGCTCGCCCGGTTCGGCAACCGCGCCGATCTGACGATCATCCTGTTCACCCTCGACGAGACCGTCTATTCGCGCGAACTGGCGCCGCTGGCCGGCCACTATCCGGCGCTGCGGCTCGGGCCGGCGTGGTGGTTCCACGACAGTCCGGAGGGGATGCGGCGCTATCGCGAGCAGGTGACCGAGACCGCCGGTTTCTACAACACGGTCGGTTTCAACGACGACACCCGGGCCTTCCTGTCGATCCCGGCGCGCCACGACGTCGCCCGCCGGATCGACTGCGGCTTCCTCGCCCGTCTCGTCGCCGAGCACCGCCTCGACGAGGACGAGGCCGCCGAGGTCGCCCACGACCTCGCCTATCGCCTCGTCAAACGGGCCTACGGGCTCTGA
>CALFRR010000120.1 GCA_937919435.1 uncultured Alphaproteobacteria bacterium
GCGCCGCTCGGCCCGACCGAACCTGACCGACGACGGGCGGCCGGATCGATCCCGGCCGCCTCCGGCGGGGCCGGGGCCCGCCCCTCGCCCGCCGACCGATGACCGAAACCGAGACCCGTGACCCGCCTCTCCGAGTCCTCCCCCTCCGCCGATCGGGTCGCCGCCCTGCGCCGCCGCCTCGAGCACGTCGCCCGATCCGCCGACCGTGCGGCGATCGGCTTCGCCGTCGTCCAGGGGGTGCTCGGGCTCGGCTTCGCCCGGCTGGTCGCCGCCGCGACCGACGGTCTCGTCTTCTCCGGCCTCGATCTCGCCGGCCTGCTGCCGCTTCTCGCCGGCCTCGCGGCGATCGCCGTCGCCCGGGCCGCGGCCGGTCTCGGTGCCGATCTCTGCGGCCGCCGGGTCGCCGAGGCGGTCCGCCGCCGACTGTTCCGCGATCTCCTCGACCGTTTCGCCGCCCTCGGCCCGGTGCGCCTCGCCCGCCGTCCGATCGGTGAACTGGTCGGCACCGCGATCGACGGCGTCGCCGCGATCGAGGACGACCTGCGCGCCGCCGGAGCCGCCCGCGCCCGCGCCGTCGCGATTCCCCTCGCCGTGCTCGCGGTCCTCGCGGCGACCGATCTCTGGGCCTTCGCCATCCTCCTGGTGGTGACCCCGTTGCTGCCGCTGGCGATGATCCTCACCGGCCGCGGCGCCGAGGAGGCCAACCGCCGCCAGTGGGAGGCGCTCGCCCGGCTCGGCGGCCATCTCCTCGACGTCATCCGCGGCCTGCCCGAACTGAAGCTCGCCGGCGCCTCCGCCGCCACCGTCGGCGAGGTCCGGACCCGCGCCGAGGACTTCGGCCGGCGGACCATGGCGGTGCTGCGCATCGCCTTCCTGTCGTCGCTGGCGCTCGAGTTCTTCGCCACCGCGGCGATCGCCGGCACCGCCGTCGCCGTCGGCTTCCGCCTGCTGTCCGGCTCGATCGCCTTCGAGACCGGCTTCTTCGTGCTCCTGATCGTGCCGGAATTCTTCGCTCCGCTGCGCGCCCTCGGTCCCCGCCGCCACGCCCGGATGGAAGCCGACGCGGCGCTCGCCGGCATCGCCGAGATCCTCGACGCCCCCGTTTCCGGTCCGGCATCCGCCGCGGGCGGGCGCCGACGCTCCCGCGGCGCCCCGCACCTCCGCTTCGAGGGTGTCGGCCTGACCCATGCCGACGGCACCCGGGCTCTGGACGGCATCGACCTCGACATCCGCCCCGGCGAACGGCTGGCCCTGGTCGGCCCGTCCGGCGCCGGCAAGAGCACCCTCTTCGCCCTGCTCTGCGGCTTCCTCGCCCCGACCGACGGCCGGATCCTGGTCGACGGCATCGATCTCTCCGAACTCGATCCCGACGACTGGCGGGCGGCGATCGTCCATCTGCCGCAGAGCCCGCATCTCTTCGCCCGTTCGGTCGCCGACAACCTCGCCCTCGGCGGTCCCGCCGACGCGACCGCCCTCGCCGCGGCGCTCGGAGCGGCCGGCGCCGCCGAGTTCGTCGCCGCGCTGCCGGACGGCCTCGCCACCCGCCTCGGCGACGGCGGCGCCGGCCTCTCCGGCGGCGAGATCCAGCGGTTGGCGCTCGCCCGCGCCGTCCTCGCCTCCGGCGACCTCGTGCTCTTCGACGAACCGACCGCCCATCTCGACACCGCCACCGAAGCCGCCCTCGGCCCGGCGATCGCCCGGCTCGCCGAGGGTCGCACCGCGCTGACCATCGCCCATCGCCTGGAGACCCTCGACGCGGTCGACCGCATCGTCGTCCTCGACGCCGGCCGCATCGCCGGCGAGTTCCGCCCCGCCGACCTCGCCGAAACCGACCGCCGCCGGGCGATCGTCGCCGCGGTCCTCGGTCTCTCCGACGGGAGGCGCGGATGAGGACCCTGCTGCGCTTCCTCGCCCTCGGCCGGCCGGTCGCCGGACCGCTCCTCGGGGCGATCGCCGTCGCCGCGATCGCCACCGCCGCCGGGGTCGCGCTGATGGCGATCGCCGGTGCCTTCGTCACCGGTATGGCGCTCGCCGGTCTCGCCGGCCGCGGCTTCGACTACTTCACGCCCTCGGCGATGATCCGCGCCGCGGCGATCCTGCGCACCGGCGGCCGCTGGGTCGAGCGGGTGACCGGCCATGCCGCCACCTTCCGCCTCTCCGCCGAGTTCCGCACCCGCCTGTTCGAGCGGCTCGAGCGGATCGCCCCGGCCGGTCTCGCCGATCTCGCCTCCGGCGATCTGCTGGCCCTCCTGAAGACCGACGTCGACCGCGCCGAGCTGGTCCATCTGCGCCTCGTCGCGCCGCTCGCCGTCGCCCTCCTGGTCGGGGCCGGCGCCGTCGCCTTCGCCGCCGACCGGCTCGCCGCCGCCGGCCTCGCCCTCGCCGCGCTGCTCCTCGTCTCCGGCGTGGCGCTGCCGGCCCTGCTCGCCGGCCTCGGCCGGACGACCGGCCGGACCGTCGCGAGGGCGAGCGCCGATCTGCGCCGCGATCTCGTCGACCACCTGCGCGGCCTCGCCCCGCGGCTCCTCTCGGGAACCGCGGCCGAGGCCGGTGCCGACCTCGACCGGGCCCATCGCGATCGGCTCGCGGCCGAAGCCCGCCTCGGCCGACTGTCGGCGGCCGGCGAAGCGGCGGTCGGGCTCTCCGGCGATCTCGCCGTCGTCGCGATGCTGGCGCTCGGCGGCGGCGCCCTCGCGGTCGGCCGGCTCGCCGGCGCCGATCTCGGCCTCCTCGTCCTCCTCGCGGTGGCGACCTTCGAGGCGATCGCACCGCTGCCCGCGGCCTTCGCCGGATCGGGCGCGATGCTCGCCTCGCTCGACCGGATCTTCGCCCTCGCCGACCGCACCCCGCCGGTCGCCGATCCGCCCGCCCCCCGAGCCCCCGGCGACGGCCACGACCTCGCGCTCGTCGGCGTCGGCTTCACTCGGCCCGGCGGCCGCCGCGCCCTCCTCGACCGGGTCGATCTGACGATCCCCGCCGGCGCCCGGGTCGCCGTGCTCGGCGAGAGCGGTACCGGCAAGTCGACGCTGCTCGATCTGCTGGTCCGCGCCCTCGATCCCGACCACGGCGAGATCCGGCTCGGCGGCATCCCCCTCCCCGCCCTCGCCCTCGGCGAGCTGAGGCGACGCGTCGCCCTGGTGCCGCAGCATCCCCACGTCTTCACCGCGACCCTCGCCGACAACCTGCGCTTCGTCCGCCCGACGGCGAACGACGACGACCTCCGCGCGGCGCTCGCCGCCGTCGGTCTCGCCGACCGCTTCGGATCCGGAACCGCCGGTCTCGCGACCCTGCTCGGCGCGGAAGGGGTGCATCTCTCCGGCGGCGAGATCCGCCGCCTCGCCGTCGCCCGCGGCCTCCTCGCCGCCGCGCCCGTCCTGCTCCTCGACGAGCCGACCGAAGGTCTCGACCGGGAGAGCGCCGATCGGCTGATCGCCGCCCTCGACGCCGAGGCCGGAGCGCGCACCCTGATCGTCGTCACCCACGACCGCGCCGTCGCCGAACGGATGGCGACCGTCCTCGGCCTCTCGGCCGGCCGGCTGGAGACTCGGCGCGCCGTCCATCCCCCCGGCCGGGATGCCGCGACACCGGCCGTCGAGCCCACCCCCGCCCGTCGCTCGCCGACGGACGACCGATCCGGAGCAGACCCGCGATGACCGACGACCGACTCGACCATTGGCAGGCGAGTTTCGCCGGCCCCGACTATCGCTACGGCCGGACGCCCAACCGCTTCCTCGCCGCCTGCCGCCCGCTCTTCCCGGAGACCGGCCGCGCCCTGGCGATCGCCGACGGCGAGGGCCGCAACGGGGTGTTCCTGGCCGAGTGCGGCCTCGACGTGGTCTCGGTCGACTTCGCCTCGAACGCCCAGGCCAAGGCCCGCCGGCTCGCCGACGAACGCGGCGTGGCCATCGACTTCCGCCTCGCCGACGTCCTCGCCTGGGACTGGCCCGAAGCGGCGTTCGATCTGGTCGCGGCGATCTGCATCCAGTTCGCCACGCCACCGGAGCGCGACCGGATCTTCGCCGGCCTGAAGCGGGCGCTGCGGCCCAGCGGACTGCTGATCCTCACCGGCTACCGGCCCGAACAGATCGGCTTCGCCAGCGGCGGTCCGAAGGAGGTCGACAAGTGCTATACCCGTGAGCTGCTGGAGACGGCCTTCGCCGACCTCGCCGATCTCTCGATCCGCGAATGGGACGGCACGGTCGACGAAGGCACCCACCACCAGGGTCGGTCCGCGTTGATCGATCTCGTCGGCCGCCGCGCCTGACGCCCCGCCGACCGCCGACCGGCCCCCCCGCATCACCACCGTCCGGATCGCCCCATGTCCCTGGTTCTCGTCCGCATCCTGCCGATCTTCCTGCTCCTCGGCCTCGGCTGGGCGTTGCGCATCGCCGGACTGGTCGACGAGCGGACCGGCAATGCCCTGAAACTGCTGGTCGTCCGGGTGGTGCTGCCGTCGGTGCTGTTCCTCTCCTTCGTCGATCTCGAGTTGAAGCGCGAATACGTCGCCGTCGTCGTGCTGGTCTTCTCGATCTGTCTCGTCGGCCTCCTCGCCGCGCCGCGGCTGTTGCGCCTCGTCGGCATCGACCGGCCCTGGGCCCGGTTCCTGCTGACCGGCTACGAATACGGCATGCTCGGCATCGGCCTGTTCGCCGGGGCCTTCGGGCTCGCCGCGGTCCCGGTGATCGCGGTGGTCGCCATCGGCCACGAGTTCTTCATCTGGTTCGTCTTCTTCGCCGCGCTGATCGGCGCCCGCGACGGCCGCCCGAGCTTTCTCGATCTCCTCCGCCGTTTCGCCACCAACCCGGTGATCCTGGCGATCGTCGCCGGCCTCGCCCTCGATCTCGCCGGGATCCATTCCGCCGATCTCGACGCCGTCCCCGGGATCGACGCGGTGATGGCGACGCTGCGCCTGCTCGCCCCGATGACCGTGCCGCTGATCCTGATCGTCGTCGGCCACGGCTTCCACTTCGAGGCCGGCGCCTTCGGCGACGTCGCCAGGGTGGTGGCGCTGCGCCTCGCGCTGCAGATCCCGCTCGCCGCGATCGTCGGTTTCGGCGTCTTCGGCCCCCTGCTCGGACTGGAACCGAGGTTCCGGGTGGCGCTGTTCACCCTGATGCTCCTGCCGCCGCCGTTCATCGTGCCCCTGTTCATGCCGGACACGCCCGACGTCGCCGAGGAACGCCGCCACGTCCACCGCGTGCTGACCGTCCACACCCTGGTCTCGCTCGCCCTGTTCGCCGTCCTCGTCGGTCTGACCCCGAGCCTCTGACCCGCGGGCCGCGAACCCGCCGGGGCGGACACGGAAAACGCGCGACTCCATGCCGCGCCCACCGGTCTTCGGCCGGTCCGACACGACGATCGCCGACGCCCGTCCGACCTCTTCCGTCTTCGCGAGCCCCGGAGGTCGAAACCACCCGTCAAGACCCTCGCACCTCTCGCGCCTACCCCACGATTGGACTTCGGTTTGACATTTTTGGAGTCGAACTCGAGTGCCGAACATCTCGAACGAGCGCCGCCCACACCGGCATGTTACGTGGAGCTCGGTTCATTATTCACGATTTCACTCGGCTTACGCGACAGAATGCGCGTGAATACGATCGATTTAGGCTCGCCGGAGATGAAAGGCGCGTCCGATTCTTCGAATCCGTGGACTTTTCACGTACGGATTAACCGCCCGGAAAACACCCCCGAGCAAACTGCGCGCCGGTCGGAGCGCTCTCGCGTCCGACGGAGCGCGGGTGAAACCGCGATCGCGCGACCGACCGCGCCCCGGACGCGGTGAGTGGGGTGAAAGATGAAACTGATCTACGATCTGCGTATTCGCTTCAAGGCGTTGATCCTGGTGGCGATCGCCGTGATCGCGGTGGCGGCGATGGCGGCGGTCTCCGCCCTCGGCCTGTCGAGCCTGCGCCGCTCGCTCGACGAACTGGTGCTGACCACCAACGTCGAACGCTACGCCCACGAGACGATCGCGCAGGAGAAGGCCTATCTGCTCAACTCCAATGCCGCGACGAGCAACGCCGAACTCGCGGCGAACGCCTTCCGCACGGCGGAGAATAACGTCAAGACGATCTTCGAGACGCTCGATCGGATCGACGCCTACCGGGAGCCGGGTCTGCAGGAGCGCGCCGATGCCGCCCGCAAGGCGACCGTCGACTATGCCGCGCTCTATCGCCAGGGCGTCGCCGCCCTGGTCGAGCAGGAAGCGGTGACCCGGTCGCTCGAGCAGGACGGCGAGACCGCGACCCAGCAGGTGCGCGAGTTCGCCGCCGACGTCCGCGGCACCCGCGCCACCCTCGCCCGTCAGATCCTCGAATACACCTATCTGATCCGCGCCAACGAGAAGCGCTACCTGCTCTACCAGAAGCCGGAATACTTCGAGGCGATGCAGCGCGACTTCGACGCGATGATGGGTGACATCGCCAAGCTCGAGGACGAGATCGAGACCTCGCAGGAGGCCACCCAGGTCGCGATGTTCAAGCGCGCGGCGGAAGCCTATCGCGAAGCGGCGCAGAAGTGGGTGACGAGCAACGATCTGCTGTTCAAGAAGATCCTGCCGCAGATGCGCGACCTCGGCCAGAAGGTGATCGGTCTCGCCTTCGATGCCGCCGCCGAGCAGCAGCAGGACATGCTCGACACCCGCCAGAGCATGATCGACGCGATGATCGGCGTCGGCATCGCGGTGATCGGCCTCGGCATCCTGCTGGGTCTGCTGGTCGCCGGCGCGATCAGCCGGCCGATGACCGCGCTCTCCTCCTGCATGGGCCGCCTCGCCCAGGGCGATCTCGAGACCCCCGTGCCGAGCACCGATCAGGCCGACGAGGTCGGCGACATGGCCCGCACCGTCGAGGTGTTCAAGGAGAGCCTCGCCGCCAATCGCCGGCTGGAGGCGGAGCAGCACGCCGCCCAGGAGACCCGCGAAAAGCGGGCCGAAGCGATCCGCGCGATCACCGCCGCGTTCGACCGTTCGGTCTCCGGCATGCTCGACAACGTCGCCGATGCCGCCGGCACGATGAACGCCACCTCCCAGGGCATGTCGGCCAACGCCGAGCAGACCAACCGCCAGGCCTCGTCGGTCGCCGCCGCCGCCGAACAGTCTTCGGCGAGCGTACGCACCGTCGCCGATGCGGCCGAAGAACTCTCCCATTCGATCCGCGAAATCGGCCGTCAGGTCGGCCAGTCGACGGCGATCACCCGGTCGGCCTCCGACGACGCCCGCCGTGCCAACGAGACGGTCGAGCGGCTCGCCCGCTCCTCCGCCAAGATCGGCGAGGTGGTCGACCTGATCAACGACATCGCCGGGCAGACCAACCTGCTCGCGCTCAACGCGACGATCGAGGCGGCGCGCGCCGGCGAGGCCGGCCGCGGCTTCGCGGTGGTCGCCTCCGAGGTCAAGCAGCTCGCCGGCCAGACCGGCAAGGCGACCGACGAGATCGCCACCCAGATCGGCGACGTCCAGACCGCCACCCGCGAAGTGGTCGCGGCGATCGGCGCGATCGTCGAACGCTTCGAGGCGATCGACGCCATCGCCTCGACCATCACCACCGCGGTGGAGAAACAGTCCTCGGCCACCAACGAGATCGCCCAGTCGATCCAGCAGGTGGCGAGCGGCACCGACGAGGTCTCCGCCAACATCGGCGGTGTCACCCGTGCCGCCGGAGAGACCGGCTCGGCGGCCTCCGAGGTGCTGACCTCCTCGCAGTCGCTCAGCTCCGAGGCGGATCGTCTACGCGCCCTGATCGACGACTTCCTGAAGAACGTCCGCGCCGCCTGAGCCGTCCGCGCGCCACACCCCACCGAGCGAGAAGAGAGGGACGCCCCCCGGGCCGTCCCTCTCTCCGCATTCGTGCGGTTTCAGTGGCCGTCGCCGGACCGGGCGATGCCGAAGCGCTTCATCTTCGACCACAGCGTGACGCGGGAGATACCGAGCGCCTTCGCCGTCTCGACGATCCGGCCGCCGTTCTCCGCCAGCGCCGTCTCGATCACCTGACACTCCGCCTCGCGCCGCGCCGAT
>CALFRR010000121.1 GCA_937919435.1 uncultured Alphaproteobacteria bacterium
ACCCTCGCCGACCAGACCGCCCGGGCGACCGGCGAGATCACCCGCCACGTCGGCGAAGTGCAGACCGCGACCCGCGCCGCGGTCGATTCGATCGTCGGCATCGGCGGCACCATCGCCGAGATCGACCGCATCACCACGACCATCCGCGAATCGATCGCCGGCCAGATCGACGCCACCGACCAGATCGCCCGGTCGGTCGGTGCGGTGCTCGACGGCACCCGCGGCGTCGCCCGCGACATCCGCGGCATTTCCGGCATCGCCCGGGAGACCGCCGGCCGCGCCCGCGGCCTCGGCACCACGTCGGCGGCCATTTCCGCCGAAGGCGACCGCCTCGCCGAGACGGTGCGCAACTTCCTGGTTTCACTGAGGCGCGGTCCGCTCGACCGGCGTCAGGGCGACGCCGAACGGGTCGCGACCGGCCACGGCGTCGAGATCCACCTCTCCGGCGGGCGCGTCCATCGCGCCGAGTGTCTCGACCTGTCGCTCACCGGCGGCCGCTACCGCGGCGACGTTCCCGGCCTGACGATCGACACCGAGCTCTCGATTTCCGGAGAACCGGGCATTCTCGTCCCCGGTTGCGTCAAGTGGATGAAGGGAAACGAGTTCGGGGTCGAATTCCGCACCGGTATCCTCTCCGACGCGGCGATCGAGCGCCTGAACAAACTGGTCGGACGAGACGTCGCCGCATGAAAATTCACCGCGCGGCGGCGATCTCTCAATTTTGAGATGACGCAAAGCGCGTCTCGAGGCACAAGGAGACGGTGGTCGGATCTCGTTCCGGCCACCGTTTCATTACGACCGGACGAAACATGCGGCCAAAATCTATCGCGACCTCTCGGTTTTTCTCGTTGCTCTTGCTCGCCGGCCTCGCCGTCGTGCCCGCCGCCGCCCAGACGCCGCCCGCCGGTCCGCCGGTGCAGGTGGCGAAACCCGTGGTCAAGGAGGTCCAGGAGACGGTGACCTTCACCGGCCGCTTCGACGCGACCCAGACCGTGCAGGTCAAGTCGCGGGTGCCCGGCTACCTCGAGAAGATCGCCTTCTCCGACGGCAGCTTCGTCCGCAAGGGCGAACTGCTCTTCAACATCGATCCGCGCCCCTATCAGGCCGCGGTCGATCAGGCGGTGGCCGCGGTGACGGTCTCCGAGACGACGCTGCAGTTCGCCTCCGCCGATCTCGATCGCGCGGTGCAGCTCCAGAAGACCGGCAACATCACCGATCAGCTGTTCGACCAGCGCCGCCAGGCCTTCCTCCAGGCCCAGGCCCGCGCCGTCGGCGACAAGGCGGCACTCGCCGCCGCCAAACTCAATCTCGAGTTCACCGAGATCCGTTCGCCGATCGACGGCCGCATCTCCCGGCGGCTGGTCTCCGAGGGCAACCTGATCGGCGCCGCCGACACGCTGCTGACCACCATCGTCGCCTCCGATCCGATCGACTTCTACTTCGACGTCGACGAAGCGACCTTCCTCGCCTTCGAGCGGGCGGCGCTCGCCGGCAACGGCAAGAACTCGATCGTCGGCCTCTCCGGCTCGCTCGCCACCACCGACGAGCAGCAGCCGAAGCGCACGGCGACCGTCGACTTCTTCGACAACCGGGTCGATCAGGCGTCCGGCACCATGCGTCTCCGGGCCAAGGTGGCCAATCCCGACCTGTTCCTGACCCCCGGTCTGTTCGGTCGGATCGTCCTGCCGATGGGCGGGCGCAAGCAGGGCGTGCTGATCCCCGACGAGGCGGTCGCCTCCGACCAGACCCGCCGGATCGTCTATCTCGCCGCGCCCGACGGCGCCGTCACCCCGAAGCCGGTCGTCCTCGGCCCGAAGATCGACGGCTACCGGCTGATCCGATCCGGGCTCGACGGTTCCGAGACGGTGGTGGTCAACGGACTCGTGCGCATCCGGCCCGGCGTCAAGGTGACGCCGCAGACGGTCGAGCTGCCGCCGGTCAAGGCCAACTGAGGAGGGGCGGACCCACATGCGTTTCGCCCACTTCTTCGTTCGGCGGCCGATCTTCGCATCGGTCGTCTCGATCCTGACGGTGATCGTCGGCCTGCTCGCCTTCCAGGCGCTGCCGGTGGCGCAGTATCCCGAGATCGCCCCGCCGACCATCGTGGTGCGCGCCACCTATCCCGGCGCCGACGCCGAGACGGTGGCTGCGACCGTCGCCACGCCGATCGAGGAGCAGATCAACGGCGTCGAGGACATGCTCTACATGTCCTCCTATTCGTCGGCCGACGGCTCGATGGCGCTGACCATCACCTTCAAGCTCGGAACCGACCTCAACAAGGCTCAGGTGCTGGTGCAGAACCGGGTGGCGATCGCCCAGCCGCGTCTGCCCCAGACCGTCCAGCAGCTCGGCGTCACCACCACCAAGTCGTCGCCCGACTTCCTGCTGGTGGTCACCCTGTTCTCGCCCGACGGGTCGCTCGACCCGCTCTACATGTCGAACTACGCCCGCACCTCGGTGCGCGACCGGCTGCTCCGGCTCGACGGCGTCGGCGACGTCCAGATCTTCGGCGAGCGCGCCTATTCGCTGCGCGTCTGGCTCGATCCCGATCGGTTGGCGAGCCTCGGCCTGACCGCCGACGACGCCGTCCAGGCGGTCCGCGCCCAGAACGTCCAGGTCTCCTCCGGTACCCTCGGCGCCCAGCCGGCCGGCAAGGCCAACGCCTTCGAGATGGTGGTGCGCACCCAGGGCCGCTTCCAGGAAGCGTCGCAGTTCGAGCAGATCATCGTCCGCTCGACTCCCGAGGGGCGAGTGATCCGCCTCAAGGACGTCGCCCGGGTCGAGCTCGGCGCCCAGAGCTACATCTCCACCTCGTCGCTCGACGGCCGCACCGCGATCGCCCTCGGCGTCTTCCAGCGGCCCGGCACCAACGCCCTGACCGCCGCCAGTGAAGTCCAGAAGACCCTGGAGGAAGCCTCGAAGAGCTTCCCCGGCGGCCTCGCCTACGACATTCCGTTCAACCCGACCGACTACATCCAGGCGTCGGTCGACGAGGTCTACAAGACCCTCGGCGAAGCGATGATCCTGGTGATCATCGTCGTCGTGATCTTCCTGCAGTCCTGGCGGACGGCGATCATCCCGATTCTGGCGATCCCGGTGTCGCTGATCGGCACCTTCGCGGTGCTGGCGGCGCTCGGCTATTCGCTGAACACCCTGACCCTGTTCGGCCTCGTCCTGGCGATCGGCATCGTCGTCGACGACGCCATCGTCGTGGTCGAGAACGTCGAACGCAACATCGCCTCCGGCATGCGTCCGCGCGACGCCGCCCACACCACCATGGACGAGGTCGGCACCGCGATCGTCGCGATCTCGCTGGTGCTCGCCGCGGTGTTCGTGCCGGCGGCCTTCGTCACCGGCATCACCGGCCAGTTCTACCGGCAGTTCGCCGTCACCATCGCGGTGTCGACGATCATCTCCGCGTTCAACTCGCTGACCCTGTCGCCGGCGATGGCGGCGCTGCTGCTCAAGGCCCACGACGCCGACCATCCGCCGCGCACCCCGATCGGCCGGGGTCTGCGGGCGCTCGCCTATGCCTTCAACCGCGGGTTCGACCGCGTTTCCGAAGCCTATGCGGCGAGCGTCGGGTTCGTCGTCCGCTGGCGCTACGTCGCCCTCCTGGTCTACATCGGGATGATCGGCGGCACCGTCTGGCTCGCCAAGACCCTGCCGACCGGCTTCATCCCGGCCCAGGACCAGGGCTACGCCTTCGTCATCGTCCAGTTGCCCGACGGCGCCTCGCTGACCCGCACCCAGGAGGTGATCGACAAGGCCGGCGCCGCCGTGCGCGGCGTGCCGGGCGTCGCCCACACGGTCGAGGTGGCCGGCATCAACGCCGCCACCTTCACCCCGTCGTCGAACGGCGCGGTGCTGTTCGCCCCCTACAAGTCGTTCGAGGAACGGGTGCCGCTCGGGCTGACCTCCGACCGCATCGTCGCCGAGATCCTGAAGCGGCTGGCGCCGATCCAGGAGGCCTTCACCATCGCGGTTCCGCCGCCGCCGGTGCGCGGCGTCGGCAACCAGGGCGGCTTCAAGCTGCAGATCCAGGAGAAGGATTCGGCCGACGTCCGCCGCATCCTCGGCTCGACCTATCAGCTGATGGGCATGGCCGCCCGCGATCCGCAGCTCTCCCGGGTGTTCACCACCTTCACCGCGACCACGCCGCAGGTCTACGTCGAGATCGACCGGACCAAGGCGCAGATGCTGAACGTCCCGATCGCGTCGGTGTTCGACGCCCTCCAGGAGAACCTCGGCACCGCCTACATCAACGACTTCAACACTTTCGGTCGTGTCTATCAGGTCCGCGCGCAGGCCGACGAGACCTTCCGGATGTCGAAGGACGACATCGGGCGGCTGAAGGTGCGCTCGTCGAACGGCGCTCTGGTGCCGCTCGGCACGCTGGTGACGATCAACGACATCGCCGGCCCCAACCTGATCCAGCGCTACAACATGTACACCTCGGTGCCGCTCCAGGGCGACGCCGCTCCCGGTGTCTCCTCTGGCGCCGCGCTCGACCGGATGGAGGCGCTGGCGCGCAGCGTGCTGCCCCAGGGCAGATCGGAAGAGCGTCGTGTAGGGAAAGAGTGTAGATCTCGGTGGT
>CALFRR010000122.1 GCA_937919435.1 uncultured Alphaproteobacteria bacterium
CATCCTCGACGTCGACCGCGTCCTCGGCGGAATGGCCGAAGCCATCGCCGCCTGAAGACCTTCCAGGAGTGCACCCATGAAGAACTGTCTGGTCGTCGACGACTCCAGCGTCATCCGAAAGGTGGCGCGGCGGATCCTCGAAGATCTCGACTTCGAGACCTGCGAAGCCGAAGACGGGCTCCAGGCGCTCGACATCTGCCGCAAGGGGATGCCCGAGGCGATCCTGCTCGACTGGAACATGCCGGTCATGGACGGGCTCGAGTTCCTCGCGCATCTGCGCCGCGAGCCGGGTGGCGAGAAGCCGAAGGTCGTCTTCTGCACGACCGAGAACGACGTCGCGCACATCGCCAAGGCGATGCGGGCCGGCGCCGACGAGTACATCATGAAGCCGTTCGATCGCGAGATCGTCGAGGCGAAGTTCGCCGAAGTCGGGCTGATCTGACGGAGTGAAGCACATGGCCACAGGGGCGAACGCCGCCGCGGAGCGGCCACAGAGAGTCGTGACCGATCCGATCCGGGTGATGGTCGTCGACGACTCCGTCGTGGTACGGGGACTGATCGGCCGATGGATCGACGACGATCCGGCTCTGGCCGTGGTCGCCAGCCATCGCAACGGGAAACTCGCGGTCGAGGACATCGCCCGTTCGAATCCCGACGTCGTCGTGCTCGACGTCGAGATGCCGGAGATGGACGGGCTCACCGCTCTGCCGCTGATGCTCAAGGCCAAGCCGAATCTGGTCGTGGTGATGGCCTCGACGCTGACCCGGCGCAATGCCGAGTTGAGCCTCAAGTGCCTGTCGCTGGGTGCGGCCGACTACGTGCCGAAGCCCGAATCGAACAGCGGCGTGACCACGTCGGCGGAGTTCCGCAACGAAGTGGTGCAGAAGGTCAAGGCGCTCGGCCAACGGGCCGTCGCCCGCGCCAACCGTGGCGCCCCGGCGCCGGCCCCGGCCGCCCGCGCGGCGCCGGGCCAGACCTTCAAGGCCGAGCAGAACCTGCCGCCGGCGCGCAGTTTCGCCGCGTCCCAGCCGCGCGTCGCGGCGCCCGCGGCCGCGCCGACGCTCCGGTCCTATTCGCCGCTGCCGCCGCGGGTGTTGCTGATCGGTTCGTCGACCGGCGGCCCGCAGGCGCTGACCAAGGTGTTCGGCGAGATCGGCGGCGCGATCGCCAATCTTCCGGTTCTGGTCACGCAGCACATGCCGCCGACCTTCACCGCGATCCTCGCCGAGCACATCACCAAGGCGGCCGGGCGACGGGCCGCGGAGGGCGTCCACGGCGAGCCGCTGATGCCCGGGCGCATCTACGTCGCTCCCGGCGGCCGGCACATGACCATCGGCAAGCAGGGCTCGGAGACGGTGGTCCTGCTCAACGACCTGCCTCCGGTCAACTTCTGCAAGCCGGCGGTCGATCCGCTGTTCGAGAGCGCCATCCCGATCTTCGGCGGCGCGATCCTCGCCTGCGTCCTGACCGGCATGGGTCACGACGGCGCGGCGGGTTCCAAGAAGATCGCCGACGGAGGCGGATCGGTGATCGCCCAGGACGAAGAGACCAGCGTGGTGTGGGGAATGCCCGGCGCGGTGGTCCAGGCCGGTGCCGCGGCCGAAATTCTGCCGCTCGACCAGATCGCCGGCAAGATCACCCGCATCCTGGGAGGACGTCGATGACGCCTGTCGAGTACGACTTCCTGCGCGCCTATCTGAAGCAGAAATCCGGTCTCGTCCTGTCGAACGAGAAGCAGTATCTGATCGAGAGCCGTCTCCTTCCGATCGCTCGGAAGGCCGGCCTGGCGTCGATATCCGCGCTCGTCGCCAAGATGAAGGAACCGGGATCGTCGGTTCTCTGCGATGCCGTCGTCGAGGCGATGACGACCAACGAGTCGTTCTTCTTCCGCGACAAGGTGCCGTTCGAGCACTTCACCGAGACGATGCTGCCGGCGATGCTCGCCTCGCGGGCGCGCGAGCGGAAGCTCAGAATCTGGTGTGCCGCCGCTTCGACCGGTCAGGAGCCCTATTCGCTCGCCATGTGCCTCAAGGAGGCCGAGGCGAAGCTGGCGGGGTGGCGGGTCGAGATCATCGGCACCGATCTGTCGAACGAAGTGCTGGAGAAGGCCCGCGTCGGCATCTACTCCCAGTTCGAGGTGCAGCGCGGTCTGCCGATCAATCACCTGCTCAAGTATTTCACTCAGAACGGCGACACCTGGCAGATCTCGTCGCAGATCCGGTCGATGGTCCAGTACCGCAAGCTGAACCTGCTCGAGAACTTTTCGTCGCTCGGCCAGTTCGACATCGTCTTCTGCCGCAACGTGCTGATCTATTTCGACAATGTGACCAAGGTCGACATTCTCGGACGGATCTCGAAGATGATGCCGGCGGACGGCTTCCTGGTGCTGGGGGCGGCGGAGACGGTGGTCGGTCTGACCGACGCGTTCCGGCCGATGACCGACAAGCGGGGGCTCTATCAGCTCGCCGGCGCGGGTGCCGGCGTGGCGGGTGCCGGCCGGGCGGTCGCCGCCGGATCCGGGACGCTCGGTGCGGCACCGATGACGCCGATCTCGCGGTTCTCCGTGGTCCGCTGAGGGACACGGAACGAAAGCACGAGCGAAGGAGGGGCCGGTTCGGGCCCCTCTTTTTTCGCCACGTCGGCGTCTCTCGGTTCCGCGGGTCCGGCCGGGAAGCGAAGACCCCGCCGCGGAGGTCCCGGGCGGGGTCGAAAGGCGCGGCGATCGGGGACGGGTGTCGCGAGGCTCAGGCGATGTCCTGGTAGACGTCGTTCTCGTCGGGTTCGCGCAGCACGTAGCCGCGACCCCAGACGGTCTCGATGTAGTTCTTGCCGCCGGTCGCCGAGGCGAGCTTCTTGCGCAGCTTGCAGATGAACACGTCGATGATCTTGAGTTCCGGCTCGTCCATGCCGCCGTAGAGATGATTGAGGAACATCTCCTTGGTGAGCGTGGTGCCCTTGCGCAGCGAGAGCAGCTCGATCATCTGGTATTCCTTGCCGGTCAGATGAACGCGCTGTCCGTTCACCTCCACCGTCTTGGTGTCCAGATTGACGACGAGGTCGCCGGTGGCGATCACCGACTGGGCATGACCCTTGGAGCGACGGACGATCGCATGAATTCGGGCGACCAGC
>CALFRR010000123.1 GCA_937919435.1 uncultured Alphaproteobacteria bacterium
TTGGCGGCGGCGGGCGTCTCGACGACGGGAGCGACCGCAGCGGGCGGCTGGACCGGCGCGGTCGTCGGCGGCAGCTGCAACTGCACCGGCGGAGCGGCCGGCGCCGCGGCTGCGGGAGCACCCGCCTCACCGGCGACCGGCAGGCCGTCGCGCCCGAAGGTCTGGGTGCGCACCGCTGTCGGCGCCCGCACCGAAGCGCCGTCGCTGACGATCGAACCGTCGGGACGGACCACCACCGTCTTCACGGTGTGCGGCTGATCGGAGGCGGGACGCTGGACGCCGGGGTTGATCACCCGGACCTCCTTGCCTTCCGGCGTCCGTCCGGAGACCTGGTCGACCGGCTCTTCCTGGAGGCTGACGATCTTCGAGGCACCGTTGGCCGGATCCGGCGTGAGCGACGGCCGCGGTTCGGCGACCGTGCGCTTGGTGGGATCGGGCTGGACCTTGAGCGGCTTGCCGTCGGCCCGGATCACCGTCGGCCCGGAGTTGCCGAAACCGGGAATGTACTTCCAGCCGGCCCAGGCGGCACCGCCGACCACCCCGAGGACGACCAGCGACATCACCGCCCGCCCGAAGAACCCGCGCCGCGCGCGTCCACCGCGCGGCAGGTCGAGGTTCGGCCGAACGATCGGCCCCTGCGCCACGAAGGGTTCGGATTCGGCGGCCGCACGGCCGATCTCGGCCCGCCCGTATTCGTCGTAGGTCGGGCGCACGGCGGTTCCCACGGGCGCCGGGATCGGCGCCACGTTGCCCGCGAAGGCCGGATCGTAGGAGCCGGCGGCGACGCCGTCGTCATAGGCGTAATATTCGTTCCACGGCGTCTCCGGCGGCGGAGCGGCCGGCGCAGGCGGCGGGGCCGGTCGCGCGGGCACTGCCGCGGCGGCGACGGCCGGATGCATCGCGGCGGCGGTGCGCGCGGCGACGTCCGGCGGAATCGGATCGATCCGCAACGCGGCGATGTCGTGATCGTCGGCCGGCTGCTGCGGCCGAACCGCCACGACCTCCTTCTCGAAGGTGCCGCGCACCCGCGATTCCGGGGTCACCGACGAGCGCAGTTCGTCGAACAGTTCGGCTTCGAGCGCCGAGAGCTGCTGCGGCATCGGCAGGGTCGGCGTCGCGCGACGCCCGACCTCACCGAAGTTTTCCGGCCGCACCGGCTGACCGCCGGTCTCGCCGAGAATCCGGGCGAGCTCCTCGAGCGGGTCCTCGGCGTGGGGGCGCCCACCGCGCGGGGCGCTGTCGTTCGGCGGCTGGCGGTTGGGGTCGGACATGGGGCGAGACTACCTCGTGTGCGCACGGCGGGACACACCCGTCCGCGTCGGTTCCGCCCGCCCCTCGCCGCGTCAGCGCATCTCGTCGGGCGCCTTCACCCCGAGGATCGCGAGCCCGGATGCGAGAACCTGGGCGACGGCTCTCACCATCGCCAGTCGAGCATGCGACGACAATGGATCGTCAACGTTAACAAAGCGTAATTGTGGCAGATCCTTACCACGGTTCCAATGGCCGTGCAGATCGCTCGCCAGATCATGCAGGAAGAAGGCGATCCGATGCGGTTCGCGTGCTTCCGCAGCCGCCTCGACGACCCGCGGCCACTGGGCGATCCGCTTCAGAAGACCGATTTCGCCGACGTCGGTCAGACGATCGAGTTCCGCTCCGGCGAGCCCGGATTCGCCGAGATCGAAGCCCGGCAGCGCCTCGCGCGCCTGGGCGAACACCGAAGCGGTGCGGGCGTGGGCATACTGGACGTAGAAGACCGGGTTGTCCTTCGACTGCTCGGTGACCTTCTGGAAGTCGAAGTCGAGCGGCGCGTCGGACTTGCGGAACAGCATCATGAAGCGCACCGCGTCGACCCCGACCTCGTCGACGACGTCGCGCAGGGTGACGAAGTCGCCGGAGCGCTTCGACATCTTCACCGGTTCGCCGGCCCGGAACAGCTTGACGAGCTGGCAGAGCAGCACCTCGAGCCGGGCGCTGCCGCCGGAGATCGCCTTGACCGCCGACTGCATCCGCTTGACGTAGCCGCCGTGGTCCGCCCCCCAGATGTCGATCTGCTCGCCGAAGCCGCGCTCGAACTTGTCGAGGTGATAGGCGATGTCGGAGGCGAAATAGGTGTAGCTGCCGTCCGACTTCATCAGCGGCCGGTCGACGTCGTCGCCGAACGCGGTCGAGCGGAACAGCGTCTGCTCGCGATCCTCCCAGTCCTCCGGCAGCTGACCCTTCGGCGGCTCCAGCCGGCCCTGGTACATCAGACCGTCGGCGGTGAGCTTGGCGATCGCCTGGGCGACCCGGTCGCCGGTCGGACCGGCCTGCAGGCTCTTCTCCGAGAAGAAGACGTCGTGGACGACGTTGAGGGCGGCGAGGTCCTCGCGGATCATCGCCATCATCGCGTCGATGGTGAACGGCTTCACGATCGGCAGCCAGTCGGCCTCGGAGAGATCGATCAGCCCCCGCCCGTGGATCTCGGCGAGGCGGCTGCCGACCGGCTTCAGGTAGTCGCCGGGATAGAGCCCCTCGGGGATCTCGATGGTCTCGCCGAGCGCCTCGCGATAGCGCAGGAACGCGGAGCGGGCGAGCACGTCGACCTGCGCCCCGGCGTCGTTGATGTAGTATTCCTTGGTGACCTCGTGTCCGGCGAAGCCGAGCAGGTTGGCCAGAGCGTCGCCGACCACCGCGCCGCGGCAATGACCGACGTGCATCGGGCCGGTCGGGTTGGCCGAGACGTATTCGACGTTGACCCGCCCCCGCGCGACCACGCCGCGGCCATAGGCCGGACCGGAGATCAACACCCGGGCGAGGAACCGGCCCCAGGCGGCCGGGGTCAGACGCAGATTGAGGAAGCCGGGCCCGGCGACCTCGGTCTCGGCGATGTCCGGATCGGCGGCGAGCGCCCCCATCAGTTCGATCGCCAGATCGCGCGGCTTGCGGCCCATCGGCTTGGCCAGCACCATCGCCGCATTGACCGCGAGGTCGCCGTGGGCGGCGTCTCGCGGCGGTTCGACGACGATGCGGCCGAGGTCGAGGTCGGCCCCGTCGGCGGCACGCCAGCCGAGGGCCTTGATCGAAGCGCGCACGCGTTCGCCGAAATCCGCGAAGATGTCCATCTGCCGTTCTCTCACACCGGGGGCGTGCCGGCATGGTCCGCCGGCCCACGAGGGATCGGGCACCGACCGTCCGGCCGGAGCCACCCATGTCCGCGGGAGCTATCGCAATTCGCCGGTCAAGGCAACCGCGCCCGCCCGGGCCGGCCGGCCGAGCCCTCTTCCGCCCGCCCGGTCAGATCGCGACGTCGGGCGTCTCGCCGAACAGGCGGCGGTGCTCGCCGAGCGCGAACGGATCGGTCATCCCGGCGATCCAGTCGCAGACCCGCCGGGCGAGCCGCGGCCGGTCTGCGGGATCGAGGTCGCGCCGCCATTCCTCCGGCAGTTCGGCCGGCTGCGCCATGTAGGCGCCGTGCAGCCGCTCCACCACGCTCTCCGCCCGCCGCATCACCACCATCAGCCCCTCGCTGCGGTAGACCCGGCCGAACAGGAAGCGCTTCAGCTCGCGATCGGTGGCGGCGAGCGCCGGCGAGAAGCCGACCAGCGCCCCACCGGCGTGGCGGACGTCGTCGGCATTGTCCGGCAGCACCGTCTCGATCCGCCGGAAACTCTCGGCGACCACGTCCTAGATCATCAGGGTGATGATCCGCCGTGTGGTCTCCTGGATGTGCCGCGACCGTTCGAGCCCGGGATGGAGCCGGGCGACCTCCTCGACGATCCCACCGACGAACGGCACCTCGGCGAGATCCGGCAGATCGAGCAGCCCCGCCCTGAGCCCGTCGTCGATGTCGTGGGCGTCGTAGGCGATGTCGTCGGCGATCGCCGCACACTGTGCCTCGAGACTCGGCCAGCTCCACAGCCACAGATCGTGACGCGCCGCATAGTCGGCGATCGCGTAGGGAACCGTCGCCGGCGCCGGCTCGCCGGGCGCCCCGAGCGGCCGGCCGACCCGATCGACCAGCGGTCCGTTGTGCTTGACCAGCCCCTCGAGGGTCTCCCAGACGAGATTGAGGCCGTCGAAGCCGGCGTAGCGCCGTTCCAGCCGGGTGACGATCCGGAGCGTCTGGGCGTTGTGGTCGAAGCCGCCGAACTCGGCCATCGCCCGGTGCATCGCCCGCTCGCCGGCATGACCGAACGGGGTGTGGCCGAGATCGTGGCCGAGGGCGAGCGCTTCGGCGAGATCCTCGTCGAGCCGGAAGGCGCGGGCCAGCGCGCGGGCGATCTGGGCGACCTCCAACGTGTGGGTCAGACGCGAGCGGAAATGGTCGCCCTCGTGCGGCAGGAACACCTGGGTCTTGTGGGCGAGCCGCCGGAAGGCGGTCGAATGGACGATCCGGTCGCGATCGCGCTGATACGGCGTGCGGGTCGGACTGCCCGGCTCGGCGACCAGCCGGCCGCGCGACAGCGCCGGGTCGACGGCCCACGGCGCCCGCGGTTCGCCCCCCAGACCGATCCGTCGTTCGAGATCCCTCACGCGCAGTCTGCCTTCGATTTCGGCGCACCGACCGGAACGGTGGGCTTGATTCCTCGTCCGCGAGACGCATTTGATCCTCGCGACAGATCCGTTTCAAGCCGATGACGGCACCGCCGTCCCCGTTCGCGAAGAAGAGCCGCCATGACCGAGACGACCATCGCCTCCCCGATCAGCCTCACCGCCGCCGCCGCGAAGCGCATCCGCTTCGTCGTCTCCGACGAGCCGGCCGGCACGGTTCTGCGGATCTCGGTGTCGGGCGGCGGCTGCTCCGGCTTCTCCTACGGCTTCGAGCTAACCACCGCGCGCGGCGACGACGACATCGTGATCGAGCGCGACGGCGCCACCGTGGTGGTCGACGCGATCTCCGCGGAATATCTGGCGGGGTCCGAACTCGACTTCGTCGACGACCTGATGGGTCAGGCGTTCAAGATGAAGAACCCCAACGCCACCGCCACCTGCGGCTGCGGCACCAGCTTCGCCATCTGAATTCCCGGATTTCCGCCGGTTCGGACCGTCGCGGCGAACCGTGACGGCGCACCGACCCGGGGTCACCGCGCCGCGGTGGTCGCCCGCCCGAGCGCCGACGATCCGACCACCGCCCCGAAGGTGTGGTGATCCTCGGCGTAGGGACCCGCCTGGCCGGGATGGCGCGAGCGGAAACCGACGTGGACGCCGATCAGCCGCGGCCGCTCGCCGTCGGTGAGATAGGCGGCTCCCGAGAGACCATCGAAGCCGACGCAGTCGGTACGGATCTCGAGATCGCCGCGCGCCCCCGGCTTCAGATCGCGGACCCGACAGCTGTCGATGGTCCGCTCGCCCCCCTCTTCGGCGACGACGAGGATCGTCTGGCCGATCCGCGGCGCGCCGGCGGGCGCATAGGGCGTGATCCCGGCGAGCGGACGGACCAGCCGCGCCACCGCCCAGTCGTGGCGGCCGTCGCCGGCGTAGGGATCGGTCGAGCCGCAGGTCGAAGGATCGGGAACGAGGCCGATCTCCACCGGCCCGGCCGGCGTCGTCGCCCGGAACACGCAGCGCCCCCGTTCGGCCCGCGACCGCCCCTGTTCGTCGAAGAAGACGTGGGCGGCCGAGGTGACCCGGTCCGCCCGGCCGGTCAACTGGCCGATGCCCCGCATGCCGCCGCACTCGACGACACCGGTCGCCGCGAACCGCGCCGCGAACGCCGCCGCGGTGGTCCGGGCCCGCGCCGCCGCGATCGCCAGCGCCACCCGTCCGTCGGTACCCACCACCACCCGACGCTCCACCGCCCCGACCGGCGGCGCGACGACCAGCACCGCGATCAGCGACGGCAGGCAGAGCCGGAGAAGTCGCACGCCACGCGGCCGATCGACGGCGCAGGCGCCGCACGAGCGGGCACGGTCTTCCGGAACTCGGGCGGGACTCATCGAAGCCGTGCCTCCTCGTGGCGGCCGGGAACGGCCGAAACCGCTTCCACACTCTAGGAAGCCGATGCGGCGATACAAGACCATCCCCCGCCCCCGCCCATCACAGATCGCTCACAGTTCATTCACGAGACCTCAATGGCGATCAACTGGCGGTGATTGTTCTTGTTCATCGAACGACCCGTCGCCAAGTCAGTGGCTTCTGAGAGACGCTCGCAAGGAGCATCTTCCACTCATCGAAGCGGCGGCCACCGACGCCCCGCTCCCCCGGATCCCGAAAGGACCAGTCAGATGAAGTTCACTTCACTCGCTCTCGCCGCCGCCGCGCTCGGCGCCTCGCTCTCCACCGCCTCGGCCGATGCCTACTGGAAGGCCGGCGACGTCCTCCCGATCGCCCAGATGCAGCAGACCGCCGCGCCGGTCGTCGAAGGCCGTCAGGCCGCTCCGGTCGCCGCCGAAGCCGCCTTCCGCCTGACCGACGCCGAACGGCACGTCATCGAACAGAACCGCCCGCATCGCTGAGCCGCGGTTCGCACGACACAGTCTTCGAAAGGAACAGACAGATGAAGTTCTCCGCTCTCGCCCTCACCGCCGCCGTGCTCGGCGCGTCGCTCTCCACCGCTTCGGCCGACGCCTATTGGAAGGCCGGCGATCTGGTCCCGGTCGCCCAGGCCCAGCAGACCGCCGCCCCGGTCGTCGAAGGCCGTCAGGCCGCCCCGATCTCCCAGAACAGCGCCGTCGACCGCTACCTGATCGATCGCGTCGACACCTCCAAGTGACCGGACGACGGCTCCGGCCCGACCGGCGCCGCCCGCTCGCTCCCCTCTTCGAAAGGAACAGACAGATGAAGTTCTCCGCTCTCGCCCTCACCGCCGCCGT
>CALFRR010000124.1 GCA_937919435.1 uncultured Alphaproteobacteria bacterium
CGGATCCCACCGGCAATCCGCGCGATCGGCTGAAGGTCACCGTCGATCCCGCCGCGGCACGGATCACCGCCTGGGATCTGGTCGATGCGCTGGCCGCCGGCGATCCGCCGGTGATCGCCCGCGACGACGAGGTCGATCTCGGATTCTTCTTCCTCGATCCCTGCAACCTGCACGACGGCGAGGCGGCGGTGGTCGGCCGGCGTCTGATCGAGGAACTCGACCGCGCCGCGACGCACCCGACCCCGATCGTCTCCTCGATCGCCGACCGCCAGAAGCGGGCCGACGCGAGCCTGCTCGCCTGGCCGGACTGAGCGGCGTCGTCGGAAAGAGTTTCGGCCGCCGCCCCGGGGAGAGGCGACGGCCGAAGGCTGCGCGACGGACGGAAGCGACGACCCGCGGCGGTCGGTTCGGCACGCTCCGTCGGTCGCGAGCCGTTCAGGCGCGGTCGGCGCGGTAGGCGATGCAGTCGATCTCGACCTTGCAGTCGACCATCATGTGCGATTGGACGCAGGCGCGGGCCGGCGGGTTCTCGCCGAAATACTCGGCATAGACGCCGTTGAAGCTCCAGAAGTCGCGGGGGTCGTCGAGCCAGACGCCGACCCGGACCACGTCCTCGACGCCGTAGCCGGCCTCGTGGAGGATCGCGATCAGGTTCTCGATCGCCTTGCGGCTCTCGGCGACGATGCCGCCGCCGACGATCTCGCCGTTCTCCATCGCCACCTGTCCGGAGACGTGGAGCCATCCGGCCGCTTCCACGGCCCGGGCGAAGGGCAGGGGCTTGCCGCCTGCGCCGGTCTGGCCGTTTCCGTAACGTTTGATCGACATGGATCTCTCTTTCATCAGTTGAAGCTGGAGGTCTTGAGGAATTCGGCCAGACGCTCGGTCTTCGGCGCGACGAACATGGTCTTCGGGTCGCCCTCTTCGCCGATCACGCCACCGTTCATGAAGATGACGCGCGACGACACTTCGAAGGCGAATCGCATCTCGTGGGTGACCAGGATCATCGTCATGCCGTCGGCCGCCAGACCCTTGATCACCTGCAGCACTTCGCCGACCAGTTCCGGATCGAGCGCCGAGGTGACTTCGTCGAACAGCATCAGCTTGGGCTGCATGGCGATCGCCCGGGCGATCGCGACGCGTTGTTGCTGGCCGCCGGAGAGCTGGCCGGGATAACGATCCGCACGATCGGCGAGGCCGACCCGCTCGAGCCAGTGCAGCGCCAGCTGGTGCGCCGCCTCCTTCGCCATCCGCTTGGTCTTGATCAGGCCGAGCATCACGTTTCCCGCCGCCGTCAGGTGGGGAAACAGGTTGAACTGCTGGAAGGCCATGCCGGTCAGCGCCCGCTGCCGGGCGATCTCGCGCTCCGGCTTGCGCCGGCGCCGGCCGTCGCGGGTGTCGTAGCCGATCTCCTCGCCGTCGAGCAGGATCCGGCCGTCCTGGAAGTCCTCGAGCATGTTGATACAGCGCAGCAGCGTCGTCTTGCCGGAGCCGGACGAGCCGATGATCGACACCACTTCGCCCTGGGCGACCGAACAGTCGACCCCCTTCAGCACCTCCGTCGCGTCGAAGCGCTTGTGCAGTCCCTGGATCTCGAGCAGCACGGACATCGGTCGGTCATCCTTGGCCGGGAATGGTGGTCTTGCGCTCGACCCACTTGCCGAGCAGTTCGATGCCGAAATTGACGAAGAAGTAGAGCACGCCGGCGAAGAAGTAGAACTCCAGGCTGAGGAAGCTGCGCGAGATGATCTCCTGGGTCCGCAGCAGGAGCTCGGCGACGCCGATCACCGACAGCAGAGTCGAAGCCTTGACCATTTCGGCGGCGGTGTTGACCCAGGTGGGCAGGATCTGGCGCAGCGCCTGGGGCAGCAGAACCCACACGAAGGTCTGCGGGAAGGTCAGGCCGATCGCCATCGCCGCCTCGCGCTGCCCCTTGGGGATCGCCTGCAGCGCGCCGCGGATGATCTCGCCGACGTGCGACGAGCAGAACACCGCCAGCGCCAGGATGCCGGCCTGGAACGGCGTCAGGTTGATGCCGATGGTCGAGAGCACGTAGTAGCCGGCGAGGATCAGCACCAGGACCGGCGTGCCACGGATGAAGTCGGTGTAGGCGCGGAACAGGAGGCGGGTGAGGCGTCCGCCGTAGGTCAGCGCCAGCCCGACGACGGTGCCGAGGAACGAACCGAAGACGATCGCCAGCGCCGAGATCGCGACCGTCGTCGCCACGCCCTGGAGGACCGCCCAGCGGGCGATCCACAGTTCGTCGAAGAACGCGTTGAGGTCGATCATGGCTCACCTCGGAATGGCGAGACGCCGCTCGACGATCCGCAACAGGGCGGCGATCACCGAGCAGGTGGCGACGTAGAGCATCGAGGCGACGATCCAGGTCTCGATCACCCGGAAGGTCTCGACGTTGATCTTGCGCGCCTCGAAGGTCAGTTCCGGCACCGAGATCGCGGCGGCGAGCGAGGTGTCCTTGAACAGCGAGATCAACGTCGAGGAGAGCGACGGCAGCGCGTTGCGCAGCATCAGCGGGATGATGATCGAGCGTCGGATCTGGCCGTTGGTCAGTCCGATCGCCAGGCCCGCCTCGGTCAGCCCGCGCGGGATCGTCTGCAGCCCGGCCCGGAACACCTCGGCGAGATAGGCGGTCGAGTAGATCGCCAGGGTGGCGACGAAACTCTCGATCTTGCCCAGCGCGATGCCCATTTGCGGCAGCGCGAAATAGGCGAACAGGATGAGCACCAGGATCGGCAGGTTGCGGATGATGGTGACGTAGACCGTCGCCGGCCGGTTGAACCAGGGCGACTTGGACTTGAGCGCGAAGGCGAGCGCCAGTCCGAGCACCGCGCCGATCAGGATCGCCGCGATCGCCAGGGCTAGACTGAGGGCGAGCCCCTGGAGGAGTTGTTCCAGACCGCGCCAGACCGCGGCGAAGTTGAGGGTGTATCCCATCGCGGCGTCGCTCGGAGAAGGAAGGCGGCCGGCGGGCCGCCTTCGGGTCGACGGGTCGGGAGCCGGCGGGCGCGGCGGCCCACCGGCGCCGGGCTCACTGGAACTCGATCGGGAAGCCGATCTTCGGCGGCGGCAGTTCCTTGCCGAACCAGGTCTTGAACGACTTGGCGTAGAAGTCGAACTCGACGCCGGTCATCGCCTCGTGCAGCGCGGTGTTGACGAAGTTCAGCCAGTCCTGATCGCCGCGCTTGACGCCGCAGGCGTAGGTCTGCGGGTTCCAGCCGTAGCCGGCGTCCTTGTAGCGG
>CALFRR010000125.1 GCA_937919435.1 uncultured Alphaproteobacteria bacterium
CGTCTCCTTCCGGCTCGCCGGATTGTGAGCCCGCCGGAGCCCGATGGCCAGCCACGAGGTGGGGGACGCGCGCGCCGTCCCGTGCTATGCACGGCGCGGCGCCGCCCGCCGGCGACCGCCGAGATCGACCATCCTCCGCCGAGCCGTCATGCGTCGCCCGATCGCCGCTCTCCTCGCCGCAGTCTTCGCCGCAGCCCTCGTCGCCGCGCCGGCCGAGGCGGCGCGCCGCCTGCGGATCGGCCTCGACGGCGCCTATCAGCCGTTCAGCCGGGTCGGCCCGGACGGCCCGGAAGGCTTCGACGTCGAGGTCGCCCGGGCGCTCTGCGCCAGACTCGCCGCCGATTGCGACCTCGTCGTGGTCGGCTGGGACGACCTCGTCCCGGCGCTGCTCGCCAAACGGATCGACCTCACCGTCGCCTCCCAGCCGATCACCGAGGACGCGCGCCGTCGTCACGAGTTCTCGGGACCCTACTGGTGGGTGCCGCCGCGCTTCGTCGGCCGCCTCGCCGACTCCCGCACCGCGCCGCCGCCGGCCGGCATGAAGGGTCTGAAGATCGGCGTGCGCGCCGGCACGTCGCATGCCGCCTGGATCGCCGCCGCCCACAAGGAGGCGGTCGCGGTGCCCTTCGACGGCGAGGCCGAGGCGATCGCCGCTCTCCTCGACGGACGGGTCGATCTGGTGTTCGGCGACACGCTCGGCCTCTTCGACGTGCTCGAGCGGCAACGCCCGCAGGGCCGGATCGGCTTCCTCGGCGGCGAAGTGCGCGACCCGTCCTTCGGATCGGGCGCCGGCATCGGCTGGCGCCGCGACGACCGTGCGCTCGGCGCCGACGTCGACCGTGCTCTCCAGGATCTCGCCCGCGACGGCACGCTCGATCGCCTCGCCGGCCGGTGGTTTCCCTTCGCGATCCGCTGATCGCGACCCTCCTCGAACCGAACTCCGGAGCTGAACATGGCCAAGGTCGCATTTCTCGGACTGGGTGTGATGGGTGGGCCGATGGCCCGGCATCTCGCGAAGAAGGGTGGCCACGACGTCGTCGTCTACAATCGCACCGCGGCCCGCGCCGACGCCTGGGTGGCGGCCAACGGCGGTGCCTCGGCCCCGACTCCGGCGGCGGCGGTCGCCGGCTGCGACTTCGTCTTCGCCTGCGTCGGCAACGACGACGACCTGCGCCAGGTGACGATCAGCCCCGACGGGGCCTTCGCCGCGATGAAGCCGGGCGCGATCTTCGTCGACCACACCACGGCGTCGGCCGACGTCGCCCGCGAACTCGCCGCCGCCGCGTCGGCGCGCGGCCTCGGCTTCCTCGATGCGCCGGTCTCCGGCGGACAGGCCGGCGCCGAGAACGGCGCCCTGACCGTGATGGTCGGCGGCGAGGCCGCCACCTTCGCGACGGCCGAACCGGTGATCGCCGTCTTCGCCAAGGCGGTGACCCACATGGGACCGGCCGGCGCCGGTCAGCTCACCAAGATGGTCAACCAGATCTGCCTCGGCGGCCTGTTGCAGGCGCTGTCCGAGGCGATCCACTTCGCCCATCGCTCTGGCCTCGACGTCGAAAAGGTGATCGCCACCATCTCCAAGGGCGCGGCCCAGTCCTGGCAGATGGAGAACCGTTGGAAGACCATGCACGAGGGGCGCTTCGAGTTCGGCTTCGCCGTCGACTGGATGCGCAAGGACTTCGGCATCGTGCTCGACGAGGCCCGCCGCAACGGTGCCAAGCTGCCGGTGACCGCGCTGGTCGACCAGTTCTACGGCGAGGTCCAGGCGATGGGCGGTGCCCGTTGGGACACCTCGAGCCTGATCGCGAGACTGGAGCGGTGACGTCCGCCCCGTCGACGACGATCGACCGCACCGACATCGCCGGCGTGATCCTCGCCGGCGGTCTCGCCCGACGGATGGGCGGCGGCGACAAGGCGTTGAAGCCGCTCGCCGGACGGCCGCTGCTCGCCCGGGTGATCGAACGTTTCGCCCCGCAGGTCGGGCCGCTCGCCCTCTCGGCGAACGGCGATCCGGCGCGCTTCTCCGCCTTCGGCCTCGACGTGATCGCCGATCCGCTGCCCGGGGCGCTCGGTCCGATCGCCGGCATCGCCGCCGCCTGGATCTGGGCCGGCGCCCGCCGTCCGCCCTGCCGCCACGTCGCGACCATCGCGGTCGACACGCCGTTCCTGCCGCTCGATCTGATCTCGCGCCTCGCCGGAGCGCTCGCCGCCGCGCCGGAGGCCGGCGTCGCCGTCGCCGCCTCGGCCGGGCGGGTCCATCCGGTCGCTGCGCTGCACCGGATCGGCGAGGTCGAACCGATCCTCGCCGGCCTCGCCGACGGCAGCCTCCGGCGGGTGATGCGCTGGCTCGACGACCGCCGCCCGGTGATCGTCGATTTTCCGTTCGACCCGACCGACCCCTTCGAGAACCTCAACACCGAGGCCGATCTCGCCGCCGTCGCCGAACGTCTGCCGCGCGCCGACTGACCCGCGACCGCTGCGCACATCGGACGGAAGTGTGAGTGAGGTGCGTGCCTCGGCCCCTTGCGCCGGGCCGGCCGATCGGATCTAACCTCGACGGGGGTCGGTGTTTTCACGGAAGCGCCGGCCGGAATCGGGGACCGATCGAATGAAGCGTCGTCACTTCCTGCGGGCCGCCTCGGCGGGCGCCGTCGCCGTCGGCACTCTGCCGATCGGTGCACCGGCGATCGCCCAGACGCGACCGAAGGTCGAATGGCGGCTGACCTCCGGCTTCCCGCGGTCGCTCGACACCATCTACGGCGGGGCCGAGATCCTGGCCCACCGGGTCGCCGAGGCCTCCGACGGCAATTTCCGGATCACTGTCCACGCGGCCGGGGAGATCGTGCCCGGCCTGCGAGCCGCCGATGCTGTCTCCGACGGCACCTGCGAGATGGCCCACACCTGTTCCTACTACTCGGTGGACCGCGATCCGGCCTTCTGTTGGGGCACGGCGGCGCCGTTCGGCCTCAACGCCCGCCAGCTCAACGCCTGGTTCTACCACGGCGGCGGCAACGAGTTGCTCGACGAGTTCTACGCCGGCCACGGTCTCGTCGGCCTGCCGGGCGGCAACACCGGCGCCCAGATGGGCGGCTGGTTCCGCCGGGAGATCCGATCTTCGGCCGAGTTGAACGGGCTCCGGATGCGGATCGGCGGCATCGCCGGCCGGGTCCTGGCCAAGCTCGGGGTGGTGCCGGTGCAACTCGCCGGTGGCGAGATCCTGCCGGCTCTGGAGGCGGGCATCATCGACGGTGCCGAGTGGGTCGGCCCCTGGGACGACGAGAAGCTCGGCCTCCATCGGGTGGCGCCGGTCTACCACTACCCCGGTTGGTGGGAGGGTGGCGCGGCGCTGCACTTCTTCGTCGACCGGACCAGGTGGGCGGAGCTGCCGCGGGCCTATCGCGCGCTGCTGACCTCGGCGGCGGCCGAGGTCAACGTCGACATGCAGGCGAAATACGACGCCCGCAATCCCGCCGCGCTGAAACGGCTGATCCAGGCCGGCGCGCATCTGCGGCCGTTTCCTGTCGAGGTGCTGGAGGCCTCGCTCAAGGCGGCCAACGAACTCTACGGCGAACTCGACCGCGAGAACCCCTGGTTCAAGCGTCTGCACGAGGCGGTGACGGCGTTTCGGACCGACGAGTATCTGTGGTGGCAGGTCGCCGAGTTCGGCTACGACGCCTTCATGATCCGCTCGCGCGGTCGCAGCTGAACGGCCCGGCGCCGGCCGCAGGATCTGCGGCGACGGCGCGGCCCGAGGACTGCCGGTGGCTCTGCCGCCGGTCGTGGATCGGACGGAGACTTGGGAGGGTCTTCGTCCGTGTTCGTGAGGAGGCCGGAGGCGCGCCCGCGTCGTCCGGCAATCGTTCTCTGGGAGGAGACGAGCACATGGAACGTCGCAGTTTTCTGAAGGGCGCGTCCGTCGGGACGGTCGCCGCCGCAGCCTCGACTCTCGCCGCCCCGGCGATCGCGCAGACCCAGCCCAAGGTCGCCTGGCGGTTGACCTCGAGCTTCCCGAAGTCGCTCGACACCATCTACGGCGGCGCCGAGACGCTGGCCAAGGCGGTGTCGGAAGCCACCGACGGCAACTTCCAGATCCAGGTCTTCGCCGCCGGTGAACTGGTTCCCGGCCTGCAGGCCGCCGATGCGGTGTCGAACGGCACACTGGAGATGTGCCACACCTGTTCCTACTACTACGTCGGCAAGGACCCGGCCTTCTGCTGGGGCACCGCGGCGCCCTTCGGCCTCAACGGCCGCCAGCTCAACGCCTGGTTCTACCACGGTGGCGGCAACGCCCTGCTCGACGAGTTCTACGACAAGTACGGCTTCATCGGCATCCCCGGCGGCAACACCGGCACCCAGATGGGCGGCTGGTTCCGCAAGGAGATCAAGTCGGTCGCCGACCTGACGGGCCTCAAGATGCGGATCGGCGGGATCGGCGGCCGGGTGCTGGCCAAGCTCGGTGCGGTGCCGCAGCAGGTCGCCGGCGGCGACATCTATCCGGCGCTGGAGAAGGGCACCATCGACGCCGCCGAGTGGGTCGGCCCCTACGACGACGAGAAGCTCGGCTTCTACAAGGTGGCGCCGCACTACTACTATCCGGGCTGGTGGGAGGGCGGCGCCGCGCTGCACTTCTTCATCAACAAGGCGAAGTGGGCGGAACTGCCGAAGGCCTACCAGTCGATCGTGACGACCGCCGCCGGCCTCGCCAACGTCGACATGCAGGCCAAGTACGACGCCCGCAATCCCGCCGCGTTGAAGCGGCTGGTCCAGGCCGGCGCCCAGCTCCATCCCTTCCCCGGAGAGGTGATGGACGCCTCGCTGAAGGCGGCGACCGAACTCTACGCCGAGATCTCCAAGGACAATGCCGCCTTCAAGAAGCTCCACGATGCGGTGATGACCTTCCGCAACGACGAGTATCTGTGGTGGCAGATCGCCGAACTCGGCTACGACGCCTTCATGATCCGCGCCCGCGGACGTTGATCGCAGGCGAGCCGGCCGAGCCCTCGGCCGGCTCTCTTTCGAAGGTCGGATGCGAAGAGGCCCGGAACGCGCGAGCGTTCCGGGCCTTTCCGTTCGGAACACGCCTCACGGCTTCGGCGGGGGCCCGAAGTCGAGTTTCGGCGGGCCGCCGAAGTCGAGGCCGGGGATCTCCAGTCCGGGCAGGGTGTTCAACTGCTCCAGCGCCTTGGCCTTGTCGGCTTCGCTGACCCCCTGGCGAACCCCGACCACCAACCCCGGCATCATCATCACCGTGACCACCATCACCACCTGGATGACCACGAAGGGGACCGCCCCCCAATAGATCTCGCCGGTGCGCACCGGATCGGTCAGCCGGCCCGTCACCTTGTCGAGATAGGGAATCCGCGGCGCGACCGAGCGCAGGTAGAACAGGGCGAAGCCGAACGGCGGGTGCATGAACGAGGTCTGCATGTTGACCCCGAGCATCACGCCGAACCAGATGATCATCGTCTTGGCGATGTCTTCCGGCGTCTGGAGGTTGAACGAATGGGCGATCGCCAGCGCGGTCGGATCCGTCGTGAAGATCTTCTCGGCCGCGGGTTTCAGGAGCGGGATGATGATGAACGCCAGTTCGAAGAAATCGAGGAAGAAGGCGAGCAGGAACACCGCCAGATTGACCACGATCAGGAAGCCGTAGAGCCCGCCGGGCAGGGCGGCGAGCATCTCCTCGACCCAGACGTGGCCGTTGACCCCGTAGAAGGTCAGCGAGAACACCCGCGCCCCGACCAGGATGAACACCACGAAGGCCGACAGCTTGGCGGTCGATTCGACCGCCTGGCGCAGGATCGTCGGGTTGAAGCGCTTCGGGTCGCGGTCGAGCAGACGCTTCGCCGCGGCCAGCACCATCGCCCCGGCCGCTCCCATCGCACCGCCCTCGGTCGGGGTGGCCACCCCGATGAAGATCGTGCCGAGCACCAGGAAGATCAGCGCCAGCGGCGGCACCATCACGAAGGTGACCTCCTCGGCGATCCGCGACAGGAAGCGGAAGCCGAGGAGGCGGGTCGACAGGAAGTTGAGGCAGGCGACGGCGAAGGAGATCGCCACCCCCGCCGACATCGACAGGACGACGAAGTCGGCGCCGCCCTCGATCCCCGCCCGCTTCACCGCGAGGACGCCGAGGGTGCCGGACGTGGCGGTGAGCAGGGCGAGCGAGAGGATGCCGCGGCCGTCGACGACCCCGCCGATCACCCGGACCAGCCGCCACGCGAACAGGGCGATCAGCCCGGTCAGAACGACGAGGACGACGGCCTCGGCGATGCCGCTCGGCGTTCCCGCGGCGAGACCGGCGGTGATCGCGGTCGCGATCCTCGGTCCGAAGCCGACCGCGCCGACGGCGAGACCGAGCCCGATCAGACCGGCGTTGATCCGGCCGAGACGTCCGGCGAATCCGACGTCGGCCTCGCGGAAGCCGATCGCCTCGGGCGGCAGCCCCGGCGCCGCCTTCGGGAAGACGATCGTCGCGACGAAGACGAAGCCGGCGTAGAGCGCCGACAGCACCAGTCCGGGAACGAAGGCGCCCTCGTACATCGCGCCGACGTCGGCGCCGAGCTGGTCGGCCATGACGATCAGCACCAGCGACGGCGGGATGATCTGGGCGAGGGTGCCCGACGCGGCGATGACGCCGGAGGCCAGCCGTCGGTCGTAGCCGTAGCGCAGCATGATCGGCAGCGAGATCAGACCCATCGAGATCACCGAGGCGGCGACCACCCCGGTGGTGGCGGCGAGCAGCGCCCCGACGAAGATCACCGCATAGGCGAGGCCGCCCCGGATCCCGCCGAACAGTTGGCCGATCGTGTCGAGCAGGTCCTCGGCCATGCCGGAGCGCTCGAGCACCAGTCCCATGAAGGTGAAGAACGGGATCGCCAACAGGACGTCGTTGTTCATCACCCCGTAGATGCGTTCCGGCAGGGTCTGCAGGAGCACCCAGTCGAGATGGATGTTGCCGGCCGAGTAAGGGGCCAGTTCGACGCCGACGACGAAGAAGAACAGGCCGCAGCCGGCGAGCGAGAAGGCGACGGGATAGCCGAGCAACAGGAACGCCACCAGCGCGGCGAACATGATCGGGGCGATGTTGTGGGCGACGAAGGCGGCCATGAGGGTCGTCCGATCGAGAGGGCCCGGTCCGGGCGTGACGAGGGGGCGAAGAGGCGCTTCTTCAGGTCTTCGGCGAGGCGTTCGACGAGGCGGCCGCGGCGGCCTTCGCCTCGCTCTCGGCGAGGGCGAGCAGACGGGCGGCCTCCGCCTCGGCGGCGGCGTGGTGGCCGCCGACCGCGTGGGCGTCTTCGATCAGGCCGGTCATCACCGCGATTCGCTTGATCAGCTCGGAGAGCCCCTGCACGAACAGCAGCACGAAGCCGATCACCACCAGCGCCTTGGCCGGCCATTGCGGCAGGCCGCCGGCCGAGAACGACTGCTCGTTGCCGAGATAGGAGCGCAGGAAGAACGGCACCGCCGTCCACAGCACGATCGCCACCGTCGGCAGCAGGAAGAAGACGTGACCGATCAGCTCGATCAGGTTGCGGCTGCGTTTCGACAGCGTCGAATTGACGATGTCGATGCGGATGTGTTCGTTGGCCTGCAGCGTCCACGACGCGCAGATCAGGAACACCGCTCCGAACAACAGCCATTGCGCTTCGAGCCAGGCGTTCGACGAGACGTCGAAGACCTTGCGGACGATCGCGTTGACCGTCGAGATGACGACCGCGACCACCAGAAGCCAGGCGACGAGCCTTCCGAGCCGGACGTTGAATGCGTCCACGGCTCGCGCGAATGCGACGAGTCCCTGCAAGAGACGTCCCTCCCCGACGCGATCCCGTGTCGCGCGGGCCTCCGGTCTCCCCTCCGTCGGCCCGCCGGGATCGGCGTTCTCCGCGCTCACCATAACAGTCGACCGGATCGAGTCCTAGTCGTTCTACATAGGAGGAAGGGCGGAGACGGTAGCCGTCCCGACGGCCGGTTCTCGCTGGCTGCGGCGCCGATATGCGTCCGCGCGGAGGCGGTCGTCCGGCCGGGCGGTCGGTTTCGTGCTAGGCATGCAGCAAGAGTCCTCGTCAGAAGGACCGAAACCGGACACATGAACGAAGTGGGCCTTCCGACCTTCGATTCCCCCGCCTTCTGGGTCGCCGTCGTCAAGCTGATCTGGATCGACCTCCTCCTCTCCGGCGACAATGCCGTCGTGATCGCTCTGGCCTGCCGATCGCTGCCCGAAGGGCAGCGGCGGATCGGCATCGTCGCCGGCGCCGGCGCGGCGGTCGGTCTGCGGATCGTCTTCGCGTCCGTCGTCGCCACGCTCATGGCGATCCCCGGACTGCACGTCGTCGGCGCGCTGCTGTTGCTGTGGATCGCCGTCGACCTCGTCGGCCCCGGCGAGCACGCCCGACGGGCCGAGACGGCGGCCGGCCGCACCCTGATCCAGGCAGTCCGGATCATCGTCGTCGCCGACGCGGTGATGAGCCTCGACAACGTCGTGGCGATCGCCGCGGCGGCCCACGGCTCGGTGGTGCTGATCGCCATCGGTCTGGGACTGTCGATCCCGCTGGTGGTCGTCGGCTCCCGGTTCGTGCTGGCGGCGATCGATCGCTGGCCGGCGATCGTCTGGGCCGGCGCCGGTCTGCTCGGCTGGGTCGCAGGCGAACTCGCCGGGGACGAGCCGGTGGTCGCCGTAAGGCTGAACGGCCATCCGTGGATCGAGACGCTGATCCTGCCGGGCGCGACCCTGCTGTTGGTCCTCGCGGTCGGCGCGGCGCTGCGCCGGACCGGCGCCGCACGCAGCCACGGCTGACCCCGTCGACGCGGAGGAAGAAGCCGGCGCGACCGACGATCGGTCGCGCTACCGCTCGGTCCGCTCGCTGCGGATCGAGTAGATCCCGGTCGCCACCACGATCAGGGCGCCGATCACCGTCTGAGTGTCCGGCACGTCGCCGAACAGCACCAGTCCGAAGATGAAGGCCCAGACCAGCAGGGCATAGCGGAACGGCGCGATCGCCGAGGTCTCCGCCGCCCGGGTCGCCGCGATCAGGAACAGGTAGCCGCCGAGCAGTCCGCCCGCCGCCACCGCCAGCGCCGCCCAGGTCGTCGCATCCGGCAGGATCCACACCGGCTGACGCGAGATCACTGTCTCGAACGGGATCAGCGCGGGGGCGAACAGGCCGACGCTGACCGTCGCCACCAGGGCGATCAGGCTGGCCGGAACCTCGTTCGACAGTTTGGCGGTGGTGATGTCGCGCAGCACGACGAAGGCGATCGAGGTCAGCACCAGGACCGACATCGGCTCGAACCCGTCGAGCCCGGGCCGGACGATCACCAGCACGCCGACGAAGCCGACGGCGATCGCCACCCAGCGTCGCGGCCCGATCTTCTCGCCGAGGAACACCGCCGCGGCGATCGTCATCGCCAGCGGCGTCGCCTGGAAGACGGCCGAGACGTTGGCCATCGGCACGTGGACGAGGGCGATCTGGTAGAGGCAGGTGGCGGCGATCTCGGCGATCGCACGGGCGAGGATGCGCAGGTCGAGCAGCCCCCGCCAGCGGCGCCAGGAGCCCTCGATGCCGATCGCCACGCACATCAGCGCCGTCGCGATCATCGCCCGGAGGAAGATCGTCTCGCCGACCGGCAGGCTCAGCATCGCGTATTTGGAGAGCGCATCGCTGACGTTGAACGTGCACATGGCGATGTTCATCAGAACGATGCCGCGCACGTTGTCCCTGACGACGGCCATGTCGGTCCCGGCGAAGAGCGAAGGAGGGCCGACCCGGCGCACCGGTCGGCGGAGGACGCGCAGTCTCGCGGCGAAGGCGCGCCGACACCAATGTCGACGGCGCCTGTCTGGTCTGCGTCAGCCGCCGGTGGTGTTCATGTGGCGGTGGACGGCGACCGTCGCACCGCTCCCCGCCGGCAGGATCATGAAGTCGTGCCCCTTCGGCTTGCGGGCGATCGCGCCCCGGATCGCCTCGACGACAGCCTCGTCGCTCTCGCTCGACCGCAGGAGGCGGCGCAGGTCGACGTTGTCGTCCTGGCCGAGGCACATGTAGAGCACGCCGGTGCAGGTCAGGCGGACCCGGTTGCAGCTCTCGCAGAAGGTATGGGTCATCGGCGTGATGAACCCGAGCCGTCCGCCGGTCTCGCCGACCTCGACCCAGCGCGCCGGTCCTCCGGTCGAGCGCTCGACGTCGGTGAGCGTCATCCGCGTCGAGAGTTCCCGCCGGACCTCCGACAGCGGCAGATACTGGTCGACCCGGTCGCCGCCGACGTCGCCGAGCGGCATCGTCTCGATCAGGGTGATCTCCATGCCGCGGGCATGGGCGAAGCGGATCAGGTCCTCGAACTCGCCGTCGTTGAAGTCGCGCACCGCGACGGTGTTGAGCTTGACCGAGAGCCCGGCGGCGAGCGCCGCGTCGATGCCGGCGAAGACCCGCGCGATGTCGCCCCAGCGGGTGATGTGGCGGAACTTGTCGGCGTCGAGCGTGTCGAGCGAGACGTTGATCCGCTTCACTCCGAGTGCCGCGAGCTCGGCGGCCTTCGTCGCCAGTTGGGCGCCGTTGGTGGTCAGCGTCAGTTCGTCGAGGGCGCCGCTCGCGAGATGCCGCGACAGCGTCTCGATCAGCGTCATCACCCCCTTGCGGACCAGCGGCTCGCCGCCGGTCAGCCGGATCTTGCGGGTACCGAGTCCGATGAACACCGAACACAGCCGATCGAGTTCCTCGAGGCTGAGCACGTCCTTCTTCGGCAGGAAGGTCATGTCCTCGGACATGCAGTAGTGGCAGCGGAAGTCGCAGCGGTCGGTGACCGAGACGCGCAGATAGCGGATCGACCGGCCGAAGGAATCGACGAGGCCGGCATGCCCGGGGCCGGTGGAAGCGCCTTCGTTGGTCACTGTCTTCATGCGTCGTCCTCCCGCCTTCGGTTTCGCGGGGACGTTCGAGCGTCGCGCGACGAAGGGAGGTCGAAAGATAGGATTGGCACGAAGGACGTCAACCAAATAGATCGTGGACGCATTCGAACGTATCGTCGCCGACGTCGGCGTGATACGACTTGTTGTATCCGCGAGGGAACAGCATGAAGACTGCGCCGCTTGCCACGAAAGGACGAAACCGGTGACGAAGAAGACGATCTGGCCGACCGAGATTCGGTTGTCGAAGGACCGGCGCACCTTGCGGGTGGGTTTCGACGACGGCACTCGTCACGAGCTCTCCGCCGAGTATCTGCGCATCGCCAGCCCGTCCGCCGAGGTCCAGGGCCATTCGCCGGCCGAACGCAAGACCGTGCCGGGCAAGCGCGAGGTCGAGATCATCGGCATCGAACCGGTCGGCAACTACGCGATCAGGCTGAGCTTCGACGATCTGCACGCCTCCGGCATCTACGGCTGGGACTACCTCGACGAACTCGGTCGCGACCACGAGACGATCTGGGGCCGCTATCTCGACGAACTCGCGGCGAAGGGACTGTCGCGCGACCGCAAGGGCTGAGACGCGACGAGGCCGGCGACGTTTCCGCCGCCGGCCTCGCAGAGATCGCGGTGCGACCGATCAGTTCTGCACGACCACTCGGGCGCCGACACGCACCCGCTCGTAGAGATCGGCGACGTCGTCGTTGGTCATCCGGAAGCACCCGGAGGACACCGCCTGACCGATCGTCCAGGGCTCGTTGGAACCGTGGATGCGATAGTAGGTCGAGCCGATGTACATGGCGCGGGCGCCGAGCGGGTTCTCCGGGCCGCCCGCCATGTAGGCCGGCAGGTGCGGCTGACGGCGGCGCATCTCCGGAGGCGGCGTCCAGCCGGGCCACTCCGCCTTGCGGGTGACGGTGTGGGCCCCGGCCCAGGCGAAGCCCGGACGGCCGACGCCGATGCCGTACTTCAGCGCCTTGCCGTCGCCGAGAATCAGATAGAGGCGCCGTTCCGCGGTACGCACCACAACCGTCCCCTTGGCGTAGTTGCCTTCGAAGGAGACGACTTCGCGCGGGATCGGCGTGTAGTTCTGTCCGCCGCTGGCGTAGACGTGGCGGGCGCCGGGGCCGTCGACGATGTTGCCGAAGGCGTCGTAACGATTTTCCACACCGGGGTTGTATTCGGCAAAGGCCGGCATCGCCGAGAAGAGTGTTCCCGTCGCCAGAGCCATCGCCACAAGCATCTTCCTGCTCATGCCGAGTCCTCGTCGCTTGTCGAGCTGAGTTCGAGCGAAGTCGCCGCGACGAACGACACCGCCGCCTGCTTCGCCCCCATGATGGGACGATTTGACGCCGCCCGGCAACCCGTCACCGGCGCATTCCCGCCGATCCCTCGCCGGACTACGCGATTCCGCGGTCCCTGTGATCGGTGTGCAACGCCTTTCCCCGACGTTTCGCAGATCGATGAAAATGCCGCGGATCGCATTAAGCAAAGGCTCAGGAACAAGGGTGCAGGATCTGCCGCACGACGAAATCCCCTCAGGGGTCCTCGACGGAACGATCATGGCTCTCGATCCGGCACATCTCGACATTCTCGCGCGTGATCCCAGCCCGCGCGGGCGCGGACGACTCTTGGGAGATCTGGCCAATCTGATGCTGGTCGATCGCCAGGCGGATCCGACCGAGCTCGAGATCTTCTTCGACATCGTCCGCGCCATTCTGGCATCTACTGCGGTCAACGATCGTCGGCAGTTCTCCGAGACCGCCGCCGACCAGTCGGTGGTTCCTCACGACGTCATCCTGATTCTCGCCGAAGACGAGATCCGGGTGGCCGAACCGGTGCTGACGCGTTCGCCCGTGCTCACCGACGAGGATCTCGTCCGTCTGACCGAGAACAAGAACGACGAACACCGGCTGGCCATCGCCACCCGCGCCCGTCTGTCGCAGGCGGTGTGCACCGCCCTGGTCCGGCTCGGCTCCGCCGCGGTCCTCCACCGGGTCGGCGGCAACGGCGGCGCCGATCTCGCCGCCGAGACGATCCGCGATCTGCAGACCCATGCCGAGCGCGATCCCGAGTTGCAGCGCATCCTCGGAGAACGCCCCGATCTTCCCGAACTGCTCGCCCGCTGCATGCGCAACACCCTGCGCCGCATCGCGTCGCGACCCGCTCCGGGGGACGAGACCGGCGACGCCGCCGATCATTCGGCCGCGGCCGCAGGTCCGCAGCGCCCGGTTCGGACCCCTTCGCCCGACGACCGCCCCGAGATCACCGATCTCCTCGCCCGCGTAGCCTCTGCCGAACTCTCGGTGTCGGGGGTCGTCGGCACCCTCGCCGAAGCCGACCGCCACGCCGATCTCGCCTGCTTCCTCGGCGCCTTCGCCGATCTCGACGAGACACAGGTGATGCGGGTGCTGGTGCGCGCCGACAGCGTCGGCATCGCCACCGTCGCCAAGGGCGTCGACGTCGACTCCAGGGACTTCGCCAAGATCGTCGAGTTGCGTCAGCGCCGGCTGAAGTTCTCCGCCGCGCAGAGCCGGTGGGAGCGCGAGCACTACGATCGGCTCGACGCCGGAGAGGCACGCGCCACCATCAGCCAACACGGCACTCGGCGCCGCGCCTGAGCCGCCGGACGGCTCCGGCGGGAGCATCGCATCGTTCGAAACGAGAACGGCGGCCCGAGGGCCGCCGTCGCGTCTTCCGGTCGCGCGGAGCCGCGGCTCAGCCGAGGTTCAGTTCCTTGAAGAAGTCGTTGCCCTTGTCGTCGACGACGATGAAGGCCGGGAAGTCGACCACGTCGATCCGCCAGATCGCCTCCATGCCGAGTTCCGGATACTCGATGCACTCGACCTTCTTGATGCAGTCCTGGGCGAGACGCGCCGCCGGGCCGCCGATCGAACCGAGATAGAAGCCGCCGTGGGTCTTGCAGGCCTCGCGCACCGCCGCCGAGCGGTTGCCCTTGGCCAACATCACCATCGAGCCGCCGAACGACTGGAACTGGTCGACGAACGAATCCATCCGCCCCGCGGTGGTCGGCCCGAACGAACCGGAGGCGTAGCCCTTCGGAGTCTTGGCCGGGCCGGCGTAGTAGACCGGGTGGTTCTTGAAGTAGTCGGGCATGCCCTCGCCGCGCTCCAGCCGTTCGCGGATCTTGGCGTGGGCGAGGTCGCGGGCGACGATCAGCGGGCCGGTCAGCGACAGCCGGGTCTTGATCGGATGCTTCGACAGTTCGGCGAGGATCTCGCTCATCGGCCGGTTCAGATCGATCTCGACCACCCGGTCGTCGAGCAGGTCGTTGGTGACGTCCGGCAGGAACTGCGCCGGATCGTGCTCCAGCGCCTCGACGTAGACGCCGTCCTTGGTGATCTTGCCGAGGCACTGGCGGTCGGCCGAGCAGGAGACGCCGATGCCGACCGGCAGCGAGGCGCCGTGGCGCGGCAGCCGGATCACCCGGACGTCGTGGCAGAAGTACTTGCCGCCGAACTGGGCGCCGACCCCGAGGTCCTGGGTGAGCTGCCAGACCTTCTCTTCCATCCCGAGGTCGCGGAAGGCGTTCGCCGCCTCCGACCCGTGGGTCGGCAGACCGTCGAGATAGTGGGCCGAGGCGAGCTTCACCGTCTTCAGATTGGCTTCCGCCGAGGTGCCGCCGATCACGATCGCCAGATGGTAGGGCGGGCAGGCGGCGGTGCCGAGGGTGAGGATCTTCTCCTTGAGGAAGGCGAGCATCCGGTCCTCGGTCAGCATCGAGGGAGTCTGCTGATAGAGGTAGGTCTTGTTGGCCGAGCCGCCGCCCTTGGCCATGAACAGGAACTTGTAGGCGTCCTCGCCCTCTTCGTAGATGTCGATCTGCGCCGGCAGATTGTTCCTCGTGTTCTTCTCTTCGAACATCGAGATCGGCGCGAGCTGCGAATAGCGCAGGTTGTTCTTCAGGTAGGCGTCGTAGACGCCTTCCGCCAGCGCCGCCTCGTCGCCGCCGGGGGTGAAGACGCGGCGGCCCTTCTTGCCCATCACGATCGCCGTGCCGGTGTCCTGGCACATCGGCAGGATCCGTCCGGCTGAGATGCAGGCGTTCTTCAGGAGATCGAAGGCGACGAACCGGTCGTTCTCGGTCGCCTCGTTGTCGCCGAGGATTTTGGCGAGCTGGGCGAGATGGGTGGGTCGCAGGAAGTGGTTGATCTCGACCATCGCCGTCTCGGCGAGGAGCTTCAGCGCCTTGGGATCGACGACCAGGATGTCCTCGCCCCGGAAGCTCTCCACCGACACGAAGTCCGACGTGAGCTTGCGCCACGGGGTGGTGTCCTTGGCGAGCGGGAACATCTCGTGATGCTTGAACGTCGGCGTTTCCGTTGTCATCGATGATCGTCTCCGCTGGCGCCCGGTCGGGCACGGGATCGCGCGATGGCGGCCGACGGCCGGCCGCCGCCGGTTCGCGTTCTAGAACGAAGCGCCGCGGGCGCCAAGGCGCCCTTGGTCGGAGGAGACGCGCGTCGAAGTCGCGGGATCACCGCGCCCGCACGTAGTCTCCCGGAGCCGGCCCGAGGGCGGGCAGCCCCTTCTCCGGCGCGGCGATCGGCGGCGGTGCGATCCGTTCGCCCGAACGCTTCGCCAGCCAGTCGAACCACGCCGTCCACCACGAGCCCTGCCGCTGTTCCGCGGTCTCGCTCCAGTGCTCGGGATCCACATAGGGCGCTCCGGCCGGTCTGCCCGCCAGTCGGTACGAGCGGCGCGGATGTCCGGGCTCGGAGACGATGCCGGCGTTGTGGCCGCCGGTGGTCAGCACGAAGGTGGTCTCGGCCTCGGCGAGCAGGGTGATCTTGTGCACCGACACCCAGGGCGCGACGTGATCGGTCTCGGTGCCGACCGCGAAGATCGGCAGATGGATCGCCTCGATCGACACCGCCCGGCCGTCGACCTCGTAGCGGCCCTCGGCGAGCCGGTTCTCGAGAAACAGCTGCTCGAGATACTCGGCGTGCATCCGGTAGGGCATCCGGGTGGCGTCGGCGTTCCAGGCCATCAGATCGCCCATCGGCGCCCGCTTGCCGAGCAGATACTCGGTGACCATCCGCCCCCACACCAGATCGCGCGCCTTCAGCAGCATGAAGGCACCGGCCATCTGGTCGGTGTCGAGATAGCCGCGCTGCCACATCATGTCCTCGAGCAGCGTCAGCTGGCTCTCGTCGATGAAGGTCATCAGCTCGCCCGCCTGGGTGAAGTCGGTCTGCGCGGCGAGCAGGGTCATCGAGCCGAAGCGGGTGTCGCCGTCGCGCGCCTGCCGCGCCGTCTCGATGGCGAGCAGCGTGCCGCCGAGGCAGTAGCCGACCCCGTGCACCTTCGCCGGCCCGCAGATCGCCGCGATCGCGTCGAGCGCCGCCACCGGGCCGAGCCGGCGGTAGTCGTCGAGCCCGAGGTCGCGGTCCGCCCCGTCGGGGTTCTTCCACGACACGACGAACACGGTGAAGCCGGCCTCGACCAGATGGCGGACCATCGAGTTCTGCGGCGACAGGTCGAGAATGTAGTATTTCATGATCCAGGCCGGCACGATCAGCACCGGTTCGGGATGGACCGTCTCGGTGGTCGGCGTGTAGCGGATCAGTTCGATCAGCCGGTTGCGGTAGACCACCGTGCCCGGCGTCACCGCCACGGTCTCGCCCGGCAGGAAGTTCTCGGTGCCTTCCGGCGGCAGCCGGCCGATCATCCGGTGAAGGTCGTCGGCGGCGTGGGCCGCGCCGCGCCGCAGGTTGGCGCCGCCTTCCGCGGCGGTCACCGCCGCCACTTCCGGGTTGGTCGCCGCGAAGTTCGACGGCGACATCGCGTCGAGCATCTGCCGGGCGGCGAAACCGACCAGCCTCAGATGATGCGGCGCCGCACCGCGCACCCCGGTGGTCGCCTCGGTCCACCAGGCCTCGCCCATCCGGAAGGCGTCGGCCCACAGCCGGTGCGGCCCGGCGGACCAGCCCTCCGACCGGAACCGCGGATCCTTCGAAGCGATCGGTTCGCCGCCGTCGCCGAGCGACAGCGACAGGGCGGTGCGCCCGAGATCGAGCCATTTCTCCATCGCCGAGGCGGCGAGTGCCCCGACCTTGCCCGGCGAGGCGGCGAGATGCACCGCCCAGTCGTACTGGGCGATCGCCAGCGCCGACGGCGACAGCCCGCCGGTCATCCGCGCCATCGCCGCATGGCTCGCCCGGTCGATCGTCTCGGCCGCCGCCAGTTGCTCCCGCGACGCCCCCGGCATCGGCCGTCCGGCCGCCGAGCGGGGAGGGGCGGCGGTGGCGATCGGCGGGGCGGTCGGAAGGGCGGCCTCGGGCGGCCGGCTGATGGTGTTCATGGTGTCTCTCCCCGGTCGACCGCGGCGCTGCTCCGTGGCCGGCCTCTCCTCCTGGCGGTCCCGCAGTGCCGGAAAGATCGACTGAAACGTTAGCGGGTGCAGCACGCAGCTGACACCATGGCGCGGGTTCGTTCCATCCGGGTAAATTCCGCACGCATTTACTCGTGCGCGATTTCCCAGCGGTCCAGGAAGGCTTCGACCGGGAGGGCGCGGAAGTCGGGCAGCGCCCGCCGCAGAGCGGCATGGCTCCAGTCCCACCACGCCAGCCGGATCAACCGCTCGGCGATCGCCTCGGGGAAGCGACGGCGGATCGGCCGGGCGGGATTGCCGGCGACGATCGTGTAGGGGGCGACGTCCTTCGTCACCACCGCGCCGGCCCCGACCACCGCGCCGATGCCGACCGAGCGCCCGGGCAGCACGATCGCCCCCCGCCCGATCCAGGCGTCGTGGCCGATCGACACCCGCTCGGCGCGGCGCCGGTCGAACTCTTCGACCTCGTCGGCGACGTCCTCGAAATACTGCCAGGAGCGATAGGTGAAATGCGCCTGCGCCGCCCGCTCCAGCGGATGGTTGGCCGGATTGATGCCGACGAGCGCCCCGATCGAGACGAACTTGCCGATGTCGGCATAGACGATCTCGCAGTCGTTGACCGCGTAGGAGTAGTCGCCGATCACGCTCTCGATCACCGTGGTGCGCGCGCCGATCTTGACGAACTTGCCGAAGCGGCTGTCGCGGGTGACCGCCGTCTCGTGGACCAGCGGCTTCGCCCCGAGCCGCTTCTTGCGCACGTGCGCGGGCAAGCGGGCTTCGCCGTGCGCGGCGGTCGCGGGGGGAGGGGGGAGGGGAGAATCGGTGTCGGCCATGATCGGTCTTTCCGCCGGTCGTCCGGGATCCGCTCCGCCGGCGCGCTTCGGAGCGGCGCGATCATCCCCGATCGCCGGGCCGCCTGTCGACCGTCTCGCGTGTGTCGCGGACCAGGGAGCGACCCGCACGGGCGCCGGAACGTCGCAGCGGTCGGCCCGTCCATGAAAAGAGCAGTCCCGACCATTGACAACGGGCTCGGGGTCTGGCGCTAGACCTGATGCCGAACCCGCGCGTCGCAGGACGCGAGGGAGCGGTTTCTCGACCGCGGGCGAGGTGGTCGGGGGAAGTGACGCGTCCGGGCGACCGGGCGCCCGTGGATCTTCGTCAGAGGAAGCGAGCCGGCCGGCTCCGGACGGAAGTCGTGCGGCCGATCGCCAAGGAGAACGACATGACAGTGCCCGCGAGCTTGACCTGGAAGGTTTCTGCGGCGGTCCGCGCCCTCGCCATGGATGCGGTCGAGGCGGCCAAGTCCGGCCACCCCGGTGCCCCGATGGGCATGGCCGACATCGCTTCGGTTCTGTGGCGCGGACCCCTGCGCTTCGATCCGAAGAAGCCGAAGTGGCCGAACCGCGACCGCTTCATCCTGTCGAACGGCCACGGCTCGATGCTGCTCTACGCGCTCCTCCATCTGACCGGCTTCGATCTGCCGATCGACGAGTTGAAGCGCTTCCGCCAGCTCCATTCGAAGACCCCGGGCCACCCCGAGAACTTCGTCACCGCTGGCGTCGAGACCACCACCGGCCCGCTCGGCCAGGGTCTGGCCAATTCGGTCGGCTTCGCCATCGCCGAGCAGACGCTGGCCGCCCAGTTCAACCGTCCCGGCCACGAGATCGTCGATCACCGCACCTGGGTGTTCGCCGGTGACGGCTGCCTGATGGAAGGCGTCTCCCACGAGGCCTGCTCGCTCGCCGGCACCCTGAAGCTCGGCAAGCTCAAGGTGATCTGGGATTCGAACGGCATCTCGATCGACGGCAAGATCGGCGAGTGGTTCGCCGAGGACACCTGCGCCCGCTTCGAAGCCTATGGCTGGCACGTCGTGCGCGACGTCGACGGCCACGATCCGGAAGCCATCGCCGCGGCGATCGCGGAGGCCGAGAGCGTCACCGACCGACCGGTGTTCGTCCAGATGAAGACCGTCATCGGTCTCGGTGCCCCGAAGAAGCAGGGCACCGAAGGCAGCCACGGCGCGCCGCTCGGCGCCGAGGAGATCGCCGGCGTCCGCGTCGCGATGAAGTGGGCCCACCCGCCCTTCGAGATCCCCGCCGACGTCTACGCCGAGTGGGACCGCACCGCCGCCGGTGCCGCCCTGTCGAGCGAATGGGAAGCCCGTTTCGCGGCCTATGCGAAGGCCTACCCGGAGCTCGCCGCCGAGTTCGAGCGCCGCATCGCCGGTCGCCTGCCCGAGGGCTTCGACGCCTTCGCCGCCGCCACCCTCGCCGCGACCCAGGAGAAGGCGGAGCTGATCGCCAGCCGCAAGGCCAGCCAGAACGCCCTCAACGAGCTCGCCCCGAAGCTGCCCGAGTTCCTCGGCGGTTCGGCCGACCTGACCCATTCGAACCTGACCAACTACAAGGGCACCCTGCCGATCACCCGTGATCCGGCCGGCAATACCATCCTCTTCGGGGTGCGCGAATTCGCCATGACCGCGATCGCCAACGGCATCGCCCTGCACGGCGGTTTCCTGCCCTTCGTCGCCACCTTCCTGGTGTTCTCCGACTATGCCCGCAACGCCATCCGGATGTCGGCACTGATGCGCCAGCGGGTGGTCGGGGTCTACACCCACGACTCGATCGGTCTCGGCGAGGACGGCCCGACCCATCAGCCGGTCGAGCACGCCGAGAGCCTCCGGATCATCCCGAATCTCGACGTCTGGCGGCCCTGCGACGCCACCGAGACCTTCGCCGCCTGGACCTCGTCGGTCGAGCGCGCCGACGGTCCCTCGGCGCTGCTGCTCTCCCGCCAGAACCTGCCGATGCAGGCCCGCACCGCCGACCAACTCGCCGAGATCGCCAAGGGCGGCTACGTCCTGGTCGAGCCGGCGGCCGCCCCGAAGGCGGTGATCGTCGGCACCGGCTCGGAACTCCAGTTCGCGGTCGAAGGGGCGAAGCGCCTCGCCGAGAAGGGGGTCCCGGTCCGCGTCGTGTCGATGCCCTGCGTCGAGGCGTTCGAGCGTCGCCCCGCGGCGGAGCAGGCGGCGATCCTGCCGAAGGATCTGCCCACCGTGGTGATCGAAGCGGGCGTGTCGAAGGGCTGGTGGAAGTACGCCGGCCGCGACGGCGCTGTGATCGGCATCGACCGCTTCGGCGAGAGCGCGCCGGAGAAGGTGCTCTACCCGCTGTTCGGCTTCACCACCGACAACGTGGTGGCGACGGTCGAGCGCGTTCTCGGCTGACGCGAAGTGCAACGACTGCCGATGTGAGGGTTTCTTGCATCGGCAGTCGCCCCGATCTGGACAATTGGTCGAGGGTCGGGTCTCTGGGATGTCCGGGGGCCTTGAACCGGAAGGCGCGGCATTCTAACCCACCCAGGGTCGGTGGGCCGTGCCTGCGCCTTCGACACCGAATGGGGAGATTGCGATGCCGCTCGTTTCCATGCGCCAGTTGCTCGACCACGCCGCCGAGAACGGTTACGGCCTGCCGGCCTTCAACGTGAACAACCTCGAACAGGTGCGCGCCGTCATGGAGGCCGCCCGCGAGACCCGTAGCCCGGTGATCCTGCAGGGATCGGCCGGCGCCCGCAAATATGCCGGCGAGCATTTTCTCCGTCACCTGATCCTGGCGGCGGTCGAGGCCTATCCCGAGATCCCGATCGTCATGCACCAGGACCACGGCGCCTCGCCGGCGGTCTGTCAGGCGGCGATCCGCTCGGGCTTCACCTCGGTGATGATGGACGGCTCGCTCCAGGCCGACGGCAAGACCGTCGCCTCTTACGAGTACAACGTCGAGACCACCGCCCGGGTGGTCGAGTTCGCGCATTCGATCGGCGTGTCGGTTGAAGGCGAGCTCGGCGTGCTCGGCTCGCTCGAGACGATGAAGGGCGACAAGGAGGACGGTCACGGTGCCGAGGGCACGATGACCCGCGAACAGCTCCTGACCGACCCCGATCAGGCCGCCGACTTCGTCAAGAAGACCCAGGTCGACGCGCTGGCGATCGCCATCGGCACCTCGCACGGCGCCTACAAGTTCTCCAAGAAGCCGACCGGCGACATCCTCGCCATCGACCGCATCAAGGAAATCCACGCCCGCATCCCGAACACCCATCTGGTGATGCACGGCTCGTCGTCGGTACCGCAGGAACTGCTCGAGGAGATCCGGGAGTTCGGCGGCGACATGAAGGAGACCTACGGCGTCCCGGTCGAGGAGATCGTCGAGGGCATCAAGCACGGCGTCCGCAAGGTCAACATCGACACCGACCTGCGTCTCGCGATGACCGGCGCGATCCGCCGGCTGTTCGCCACCAAGCCGGGCGAGTTCGACCCGCGCAAGTACAACGCCGAGGCCCAGAAGGCCGCGTCGAAGGTCTGCAAGGCCCGTTACGAAGCCTTCGGCACCGCCGGTCAGGCCGACAAGATCAAGCCGCTGCCGCTCGAAGTGGTCGCCGCCGACTACGTCTCCGGCAAGCTGGCGCAAGTGGTGAAGTGATCGCCCGCCCCGCCCGTTGAGGGGCGGTGGGTCGACCCCGACGTCCCGACGCCGCCGTGGCCTCCACGGCGGCGTCGTCGCGTCTGCGGGCCGCCGCGGCCGGGGCGGGGTATCGGCGACGGGATCCTCGGGCGCTCGCAGCGGGCGCACTGTTCTTCGGAAGACGACATTCCGAGGACCATCACCCGTGACACTGCTCCACCGATCACCTCCCGACACGGTTCCCCCGGACCCGGGGCTCTTCGTCCGTCGCGCGCGTGCCGAGGCGGCGGGCTTCGCGCTGTCGCTGGCGATGCTGCGCCTCTCGCTCGCGCTGCGCGCCTGGAACCCGAACCAGCCGCGGGTACCCGCCGGCAATCCCGACGGTGGCGAATGGACGACCATCGGTTTCGGATGGGCGCGCGCCGGCGGCGAGAAGGAGCCGCGGATACGAGTCGCGCAGGTCGTTTCACGCTGACGACGAGGATCCGGCTTTTCCGTCTCCGATGGACGGCGAGAGTTCGAAGTCTCGATACCGCAAGGCACGCGCATCGCCCTGCGGGAAGCTCAAGTCGCGGCGGTGGAGCGGCAGATCACCGCGATCCGCCCGCGATGGCGGCCGGAAGTGGGAGCGTGGGAGAACGCCGACGGCTACGAAGTGCATCTCGAGGCGCGATTGCTCTCGGCCGAAGCCGAGCTTCGGCGCCTGTCGCTGCTGTCCGGCGGGTTCATTCCCAACCGTCCTCCGATCGGACGCATGACCGAGAGCACCGAGGAATTGGTCTTTCCGGGAGGAAAGCTCATCGGATGGCGGGAGCCGGCGCGGCAACGTGGATTCGCACGGTGACACGCGATGGTTTCAATCGGCTGAGCTATGATGTCCTGCGCGACGCCGACGCGATCCGCACGCCGACACTTTATCAGGGCGGGTGGTTTCTGACCCGCGACCAATGTCGGGTCGGATTCCGTCTGAGTGACGACAGCGGTTGGACGATGGAGTTTCCTGGTTGGCCGTACTTCAGAGGTGGTGAACGAGAATTGAGGATACATCAAAAATGATAAATATAAGCGCGGAAAATCTCAAAGAATACTATGACTGTCTGGCTCAGGAATTCGAGTACGAGGGTGAGTTGGCGATCTGGCAGCTACCGGGCGTCGGCAATGGCCCCTTCCGCGACGATCCTCCCGAGTTCAAGCTCTACGTTCGGCGCTGCATCCTTCGCCTGCTCGAAGTCGGAGCGGTGGCGTCGCACGGCGGGTCGGACGGCCCGACCTTCTACACCGATGCCGCCTTCGTCGGCCTCGGTCCGGAGGAGACCGCCGACCGGATCCTCGCCGAACTGGCGGAGTTCGATGATCCTTGTTGGTGCGGCGTCTGGTTCGTCCGTCCGCGGCTGGTCGGGAGGTGAGCCGCCGCCGATCGCCGCCGGGCGGTGAGGACAAGATCCGGATACACGGCAGCGAAAGAGGAACGAAGATGGTTTCGATCGACGATGACGGCTACATCGAGTGCCTTGAGAGCCCCCGCAATTATTCGGAACTGCCGATGTGGTATCCGGCGGGGCACGCCGATGCGCTCGGCCTCGCCGGCGAGGCGAAGCGTGGCTATCTCGTCGACTGCTGCCTCACGCTCCTCTCCGTCGGTGCGGTGCCGGCCGAGGTGTGCAGCCCGATGCCCTATGGCCGGGACATTCGCGCCTGGGAGGGGATGACACCGCAGGCGATCGCCGATGCCATCGCCGAGCGGATGATGACCACACCCGACCCCTTCGAGGCCAACGTCTGGTGGCTCGAACCGTACATGGCCGACGAGGTCCGGGCGGCGAGGACCGAGGAGGCGGCGCCTCTCGACGGACCTTCGCTCGGCTGAGCCGAGATGGCCTGCGCGACGCCGACGCGATCGCCACACCGACGCTCTACCAGCGGGGATGGTTCCTGACGCGGGATCGGTGTCGGGTCGGGTTCCGCCTGAGCGACGACAACGGTTGGACGATGGAGGTGATGCAGGCTCCATTCTTGCCAAGGGCGAGCGACAAGTTGAAGGTACATCAGAAATGACCGAAGAAGAACGAGCCCTATATGAGGACTACCTGGGCGAGGTCGCCGGGGAATACGAGTACGAAGGCGAAGTCGCGATCTGGATGTTCCGCGGGATCGAAGGACCGTTTCGTGACGAGGAGCCCGAGTTCAAGCTCTACCTTCGCCGCTGTATCCTGCGCCTGCTCGAGGCCGGCGCGGCAGCGTCGCACGGCGGGTCGGACGGGCCGACCTTCTACACCGACGCCGCCTTCGTCGGCCTGGGCCCCGAGGAGACCGCCGACCGGATCCTCGCCGAACTCGCCGAGTTCGACGATCCCTACTGGTGCGGCGTCTGGTTCGTCCGCCCGCGGTTGGTCGGACGGTGATCCGCCGGGTGGGCGGAGGCGCGACGTCGCGCGCCTCTCCGCCCGTCCCGCCTCGCCTTGACATCGCCGACCTCGGGTGATCCGGTCTCCCCGCCCATCAGGAGACCGCCATGCTGCCCGCCGTCATCGCTCCGTCGATCCTCTCCGCCGACTTCGCCCGCCTCGGCGAGGAGGTCCGCGACGTCGTCGCCGCCGGTGCCGACTGGATCCACTTCGACGTGATGGACAACCACTACGTCCCGAACCTGACCTTCGGCCCGATGATCCTCGCCGCGCTGCGCCCCCATACGAAGGCGCCGGTCGACGTCCATCTGATGGTCGAGCCGGTCGACGCGATGATCGAGGCGTTCTGCGATGCCGGCGCCGATCTCGTCACCTTCCACCCGGAAGCGAGCCCGCACGTCGACCGCTCGCTCGATCTGATCGCCAGGAAGGGCGCCAAGGCGGGGTTGGTGCTCAATCCGGCGACGCCGCTGTCGGTGCTCGACTGGACCCTCCAGCGGCTCGACATGGTGCTGCTGATGTCGGTCAACCCCGGCTACGGCGGCCAGAGCTTCCTGCCCCACGTGCTCGACAAGGCCCGCGCCGTGCGTCGGCTGATCGACGCCTCGGGTCGCGAGATCCGGCTGGAGATCGACGGCGGGGTGAAGCTCGACAACGCCGAGAGAATCGCCGCCGCCGGCGTCGACACCTTCGTCGCCGGCTCCGCCGTGTTCGGGGCGAAGGACTATGCCGCGGTGATCGCCGGACTGAAGGCCGAGATCGCCCGCGGCCGCGGCGAGATCACCGAGGCGTGAGCGCCGCGCCTCCGGCGATGCCGAGGCTCGCCACCGCGTCCCAGAGTTCGTCGAACCGGGCGATCACCCGGTCGGGGTCGTAGCTCTCGACCGGCGCGTCGGAATAGCCGTGGCCGATCGCGATCACCGGGATGTGCGCGTTCTTCGCCGCGGCGATGTCGTTGAGGCTGTCGCCGACCATCAGCGCGCGCGACGCATCGCCGCCGGCCCGTTCGATCGTCCCGAGAACGTGCGCCGCATCGGGCTTGCGGACCGGGAAGGTGTCGCCGCCGCACACCGCCGCGAAACGGTCGAGGAGGCCGAGATCGGCGAGCAACCGGAGCGACATCGCCTCCGGCTTGTTGGTGCACACCGCCATCCGCCAGCCCGCCGCCGCGAGACGGTCGAGGGCCGCCGGTACGCCGGGATAGGGCCGGCTCTCCACCGACAGATTGTCGGCGTAGAGGGTGAGGAAGCGGTGGTAGGTGCGCTCGAGGTCGGCCTCGTCGGGCTCGCGTCCGCCGAGCCGGAACCCGCGGGTGACCATCGCCTTCGCCCCGGCGCCGATCAGGCTGCCGGCATCTTCGACCGAGACCGGGGCGAGCCCTTCCTCCGCGAGAATCAGGTTGAGGGTGCGGACGAGGTCGGCGGCGGTGTCGACGAGGGTGCCGTCGAGATCGAAGAGGGCGAGCGGTGCGGTCATGCCTGGAGAACCCGGTGGGAAGGAGGCGCCGAGACTAACGACTCGATCGGCGCGGCGATACCCGGATGGCTCGGGCGTGTCCAGCCGCCGCGGGGACTGGCGAGCCCGGCCCGGCTGCGCTATGGAAACCCCGGCCGTTCGCGTCGCCGCTCCGGCGGTGCGGCGATCGGAGCTCCTCGACCGGAGCGACTGAGGCAAAGGGGACGGGTCCGAGAATGAACGTCGCAGCCAAACGCCGGGCCGCCGAAGCGGCACTGGCCTTCGTCGAGCCCGGCATGCGGCTCGGTCTCGGCACCGGCTCGACCGCCTACGAGTTCGTCGACCTGCTCGGCGCCCGCGTCGCCGCCGGACTGGACGTGGTCGGTGTGCCCACCTCGGCGCGCACCCGTGCCCAGGCCGAAGCGCTCGGCATCCGTCTGACCACCCTCGACGAGACCCCCGAACTCGACCTGACCGTCGACGGCGCCGACGAGATCGGCCCCGGACTCGGGCTGATCAAGGGCGGCGGCGGTGCTCATCTGCGCGAGAAGATCGTCGCCTCGGCCTCGAAGTCGATGGTGGTGATCGCCGACGAATCCAAGGTGGTCGCCGAGCTCGGCGCCTTCCCTCTGCCGATCGCGGTGCTCGCCTTCGGTTTCGCCTCGACCTTCCGACGCATCGAGAAGGCGGTGGTCGAGCTCGGACTGCCGCCGGCGCTGGTGCTGCGCCGGCAGGCCGACGGCGCGCCCTATCTCACCGACGACGGTCATTTCGTCGTCGATGCATCGTTTCGCCGGATTCCCGATCCATCGAGCCTCGCCGAGACGCTCGATCGACTCCCCGGCGTGATCGAGCACGGCCTGTTCCTCGGCATCGCCACCGCCGCGGTCGTCTCCCGCGGCGAGGCGATCGAGATTCTCCGACCCTGATCGGACGAGGTTCCCCTCGACCGATCTCCCGCATCCGACCGGACCGAGATCCCAGGAGTTCATCGATGTCCAAGCCGATCGCTCTTCGCCTCGCCGTCGCCGTCCTCGCGGCCGGCCTTTCGACCGCGGCCTTCGCCGAGGACTTCGCCAAGGATCATCTGGCCGCCGCCAAGGCGGCGATCGAGGCGAGCCACGTCAGCGACGGCATCGACAACATCCTCATCGGTGTCGCCCAGCAGACCAAGCAGCTCCTGGTGCGCACCAATCCGGCGATCTCCGCCCAGATCGACGAAGTGACCAACGCCGCGGCTCTGGAACTCGCCAGCCGTCGTCCCGACCTCGATCGGCAGATCCAGGAGATCTGGGCCGCCCGCTTCTCGAAGGCCGAACTCGAGGAGATCGCGCGGTTCTACAATTCGGAGACCGGCCGCAAGCTGACCAAGGAGACCACCGGCATCATCCAGATGACCGGCGTCGCCGCCCAGGTCTGGCAGCAGAAGATCGGCCAGGACATGCTCGCCAAGGTGCGCGAGGAGATGAAGAAGCGCGGCGTCAATCTCTGATCCCGCCCGACGACGGGTATCCCGGCCGCGCTTCGATCGCGGCCGGAGGAACGTGCGAATCCGTCGACCGGGAGGCGAGAGATGAGCTTCGACTATGATCTGTTCGTCGTGGGAGCCGGATCGGGCGGTGTGCGCGCCGCTCGGATCGCCGCCGGGCACGGGGCTCGTGTCGCGATCGCCGAGGAGTATCGGGTCGGCGGCACCTGCGTGATCCGCGGCTGCGTGCCGAAGAAGCTGATGGTCTACGCCGGCCGTTTCGCCGACGACTTCGCCGACGCCGCCGGTTTCGGCTGGTCGGTCGGCGCGCCGCGGTTCGACTGGAAGACCTTCGTCTCCGCCCGCGCCCGGGAGGTCGACCGGCTCGAGGGGGCCTATGGCGCCAATCTGGAGCGGGCCGGCGTCGAAGTGATCCGTTCCCGCGCCGAGATCGTCGGAGAGCGTCGCCTCCGCCTGCTCGCCGACGGACGGGAGGTCACCGCCGCCCATGTCCTGATCGCCACCGGTGCCACTCCGGTCCGCGACGGCGGCTTCGAAGGCTCCGATCTCGCCGAGACCACCGAAGAACTGTTCGAATGGCCGGAGCGGCCGGAGCGTCTGCTGGTGGTCGGCGGCGGCTATGTCGCGGTCGAGTTCGCCAGTCTGTTCGCCGCCCTCGGCACGAAGACGACGCTGCTCTACCGCGGCGAGGAGATCCTGCGCGGCTTCGACCTCGAGGTCCGTCGCCATCTCCACGCCGAACTCGCCGCCCGTGGCCTCGAGGTGGTGACCGGCGACGTTCCGACCCGGCTGCGCCGGACCGCCGACGGCATCGAGGCGGTGACCGCCGGTGGCCGCGTGGCGACCTGGGACCGGGTGCTGCTGGCGATCGGTCGCAGGCCGAACACCGCCGGCCTCGGCCTCGACACGGTGGGTCTCGCCCTCGGGCCGAAGGGCGAGGTGCCGGTGACCGGCGTCGCCGCGACGGCGCTGCGCTGGCTGCACGCGGTCGGCGACGTCACCGATCGGGTCGCGCTGACCCCGGTGGCGATTCGCGAGGGCCACGCCTTCGCCGACACGGTGTTCGGCGGCCGGCCGACGACGGTCCGCCACGATCTGATCCCGACCGCGGTGTTCTCGACCCCCGAGGTCGGCACGATCGGCGCGGGCGAAGAGGACCTGCGCCGCGAGGGCCGGGCCCACGACGTCTATCGGACGAGCTTCCGCCCGATGCGCGGCGTGCTCGCCGGACGCGACGGCCGCACCCTGATGAAGATCCTGGTCGATGCGTCGGACGATCGGGTGCTCGGTGTCCACATCGTCGGGCCGGACGCGGCCGAGATCGTCCAGTCGGTCGCCATCGCGGTGCGGATGGGCGCGAAGAAGGCCGATTTCGATGCCACCATGGCGCTTCATCCGAGCGCCGCGGAGGAACTGGTGACGATGCGCAGCCCGTCGTCGAGCTGGCGGCCGGAGGCCGGCGTCTGAGACCTTCGGTGGGTCGCCGGCATCCGGAACATTCCTCTGTTTGACCAGGAATTGCGGCAAGGCTATTTTCCGCGCGTCCGAGCCGGTCGGGGGGCCTGACACGGACGCGAACGCATCTCGTGCAACCGCTCGGTCGAGGACCGCAGCGGTTCGATGTGCCGCCGAGCCCCCGATCGACCGAGCAGCAGACGCGCGAGCGTCCCGACGGCTCGTTTCCAGGAGTGGGCGATGTCCCTCAACGACGACGATAGGGCCGGCCCGGTGGGCGAAGGCTCCGCTTCCGGCCCGGCCGAGGAACGTGTCTTCCGCCAGACCGCGCCCGACCTCGATCAGATGCAGGAAGTCGGCCTCAAGCCGCATACCCACGCCGGCGGTCATGCCGGCATGCTGGCGGCCCTCGGTGTGGTGTTCGGCGACATCGGAACGTCGCCGATCTACACCCTCGGCACCGCCTTCAAGGTCGGCGTCATCCAGCCGGTCGAAGCCGACGTGCTCGGCTTCCTGTCGCTGATCGTCTGGTCGCTCGTCATCGTGGTGGGCATCTGGTACGCGATCTTCATCATGCGGGCCGACAACCGCGGCGAGGGCGGCATCTTCGCCCTGATGGCGCTCGCCCATCGCGCCTCGCCGAAACTCGGCGGCGTGATCGCGGTGCTCGGGATCATCGGCGCTTCGCTGTTCTACGGCGATGCGGTGATCACGCCGGCGATCTCGGTCCTGTCGGCGGTCGAGGGTCTGGCGGTGTTCGAGCCGCTGTTCGATCCGATCGTGTTGCCGCTCGCCATCGTCATTCTGACCACCCTGTTCGCGGTCCAGCGCGGCGGCGCCTCCAAGGTCGGCGGCTTCTTCGGCCCGATCATGCTCGGCTGGTTCGCCCTTCTGGCGGTGCTCGGCGCCAAGCAGTTGGTGCTCCATCCGAGCGTGCTGATGGCACTCGACCCGCGTTGGGGCATCGCCTTCCTGGCCCGTTCCGGGATCGGCGCCTTCGCCATTCTCGCGGTGGCGGTGCTGGCGGTGACCGGTGCCGAGGCGCTCTACGCCGACATGGGCCACGTCGGCCGCTCCGCGGTGCGCAAGTCCTTCGCCTTCGTCGTGGTACCCTCGCTGATCCTCGTCTACATGGGCCAGGGCGCCCAGGCGCTCGCCGATCCCCTCCGCGGCCACGACGATCCGTTCTTCCAGATGGTCGGCCCGAGCTTCCAGCCGGTTCTGGTGGTCTTCGCGACGCTGGCCACCGTCATCGCCTCCCAGGCGGTGATCTCCGGCGCCTTCACCGTCACCCATCAGGCGGCGCATCTCGGCTTCTGGCCGCGCACCGACACCCACCACACCTCCGCCGCCGAGCGCGGACAGGTCTACGTGCCGTCGGTCAACCTGCTGCTGTTCGTCGCGGTGATCGCCATCGTCCTGATGTTCCAGAAGTCGGAGAAGCTCGCCGAGGCCTACGGCTTCTCGGTCACCGGCACCATGGTCGTCACTTCGATGCTGGCCTTCCTGGTGGCCCGCGGGGTGTGGAACTGGTCGCTGCCGAGGGCGATCCTGACCGTCGCCTTCTTCATGACCTTCGACGTGTCGTTCTTCCTGTCCTGCGCCACCAAGGTGCTGCACGGCGCCTGGCTGCCGCTGGTCATCGGCATGCTGCTGATCTGCGTGATGGCGGCCTGGCGGATGGGGCGGACCCGGCTGGTCGCCCGGCGCCGGCACGAGGGCGTGCCGATCAAGATCGCGCTCTCGGCGCTCCGCAGCCCGCGCATCGAACACGTCCGCGGCACCGCGGTCTACATGATGGAGGATTCCGCGCTCGCGCCGCGGTCGTTCCTGCACAACCTCAAGCACAACAAGTGCGCGCACCAGCAGATCGTCTTCCTGTCGATCCAGACCAGCGAGGAGCCGTGGGTGGACAACGCCACACGGGCGACGGTGGAGACGATCGGCGAGGGCATCGCCATCGTCCGCGTCGCCTTCGGCTTCATGGAGACGCCGGACGTCCCGAGTGCGGTCAAGGCGACCGAGGCGAAGGGCGTCTACATCGACAAGAAGGACCTGTCGTTCTTCGTCTCCCGCGCCCATCTCGTCGAAGGCGACGAGAGCGGTCTGTGGAGCTGGCTGCGCGGCCTGTTCATCTTCCTCTACCGCAACCAGGCCGACCCGGCGGAGTACTACCAGATCCCGCCGGGACGGGTGGTCGACCTCGGCGCCCAGATCACCATCTGAGCATTCCGGATCGGGGGCTTTCGAAGAGGGCGGGTCGCGACGGCGGCCCGCCCTCTTCGCGTCGGTGCCGCGTGGCCGCGCCGACGGTCCGTTGGTAGCGGTGACGTCAGGCGGCATTGCCGTCCGAAGACCCAGTGCTACGATCGGAACTTGCGCGAATTAGAAGGAGCTAATATATACGTTCCCAAGGGAGACGGCGCCGGGCCGTCTCCGTCCGCCGGAGAGTCGTGGGAGCGCGTCGCCCACGTTTCGGAACCGGCGAAGGAGGAACTCCGATGCCCGAGGTCGCCTCTCGCGTCCGCCATGCCGCCGCCGTTCTGGCGCTCTCGTTGTTTGCCGCCGCGACCGTGCCGGCCTTCGCCGCCGACGAGATCACCGTCGCCCGCACTTCGATCGACGACACCAAGGAGGTGCTGGCGACGATCGAGAGCGTCCGGTCGCCCCAGGCCCGGGCCCGCATCGGCGGGACCCTCGACACGGTCGCCGTCGTCGAGGGCGATCGGGTGAAGAAGGGCGACGTCCTCGCCACCGTCGTCGATCCGAAGCTGAAGCTGCAGCTCGCCGCCTTCGACCAGCGCATCGCCGCCCTCCAGGCCAAGCTCGAACTGATCGGCCTCGACCTCGACCGGGTCCGCCGCCTGCGCGAGACCGGTTCGGCGCCGCAGTCGCGTCTCGACGACGCCGAGACCCAGGCGATCGTCACTCGTGCCGAGATCGCCGCCGCCCGCGCCGACCGCGCCGTGGTCGAGGAGCAGGTCGCCGAAGGCCGCATCCTGGCGCCCGATGACGGCCGCATCCTGTCGGTCAAGTCGGTGGTCGGTCAGGTGATCATGCCCGGCGAGCCGGTCGCGGTGCTCGCCTCCGCCGGCTACGTGATGAAACTCCGGCTGCCCGAGCGCCACGCCCGGACGGTTCACGTCGGCGATCGGGTCCTGGTCGCCGGCCACGGGTCGACCGGTCCGCTCGGCGAGGGACGGATCGTCCGGGTCTATCCCGAACTCGATCAGGGGCGGGTCGTCGCCGATGCCGAAGCGCCGGGGATCGGCGACTATTTCGTCGGCGAGCGGGTCCGCGTGGTGATCGCCGCCGGCCGCCGCGACGCGGTGGTCCTGCCGGTCGACCGGCTGATCCGTCGCGAAGGGCTGACCTTCGTCCGTCTCGCCGGCCGCGGTGAGGTCCCGGTCCAGACCGGCGAACACCTGGCCGAGGCGAACGCCGCCGACCGCATCGAGATCCTCTCCGGCCTGATCCCCGGCGACGTGGTGGTGAAGCCGTGACCGAGAACACCCCCTCGCTCCCGCCGCAGCCGCCGCTCGGCCTCGCCGGTCATCTGACCGCCGCCTTCGTCCGCTCGGCGCTGACCCCGCTGCTGCTGCTCGCCGCGATCGGGCTGGGCACCATCGCCCTGCTGTCGCTCGCCCGCGAGGAAGAGCCGCAGATCTCGGTGCCGATGGTCGACGTCGTCGTCCAGGCCGACGGCCTCAAGGCCGACGACGCGGTCGAACTGGTGACCAAGCCGCTCGAGACGATCCTCAAGGGGATCGACTCGGTCGAGCACGTCTATGCCTACACCTACGACGACCGGGTGCTCGCCGCGGCGCGCTTCAAGGTCGGCACTTCGTCGGACGAGGCGATCCTCCGGGTCCACGAGAAGCTGCGCGCCAACTTCGGCCGGCTGCCGCTCGGCATCCCCGAGCCGCTGGTGGTCGGGCGCGGCATCAACGACGTCGCGGTGGTCACCCTGACCCTGTCGCCGAAGCCCGGCGCGGCCGATCGCTGGAGCGACAACGCTCTCTTCAAGCTCGCCGAGAAGCTTCTGCACGAGATGGTCGAGATCGACGACGTCGGTCTCACCTACATCGTCGGCGGCCGCGCCGATCAGATCCGGGTCGAGCCCGATCCCGAGCGTCTCGCCCGCTACGGCGTCGCCCTCAACGAGCTGGTCGAGAAGGTCAGGAACGCCAACCGGTCCTTCCTGGTCGGCACCCTGCGCGACCGTGGCGGTCAGATCCCCGGCGTCGCCGGCGGAACCCTGGCCGGCGTGCCCGACATCGGCCTCCTGCTGATCGGCACCCGCGACGGCCGCCCGGTCTACGTCAAGGACGTCGCCGACGTCGTCGTCGAAGCCAAGCCCGAGGAGGCCCGCACCTGGAACCTGGTGCCGGACGGCAAGGGCGCGCTGACCTCGACCCCGGCGGTGACCGTGGCGATCGCCAAGCGGGCCGGGGCCAACGCGGTGGTGATCTCCGACGCGATCGAAAAGCGGCTGGCGATCGTTTCCCACCAGATCCTGCCCGACGACGTCACCGTCACCAAGACCCGCGACTACGGCGCCACCGCCAACGAAAAGGTCGAGGAACTGCTCTTCCATCTGGCGCTGGCCACCCTGTCGATCGCGCTGCTGGTCGCGGTGGCGGTCGGCTGGCGCGAGGGTGTCGTGGTGCTGGTGGTGGTGCCGACCACCATCCTGCTCACTCTCTTCGCCTCGTGGATCCTCGGCTACACGATCAACCGGGTCAGCCTGTTCGCGCTGATCTTCTCGATCGGCATCCTGGTCGACGACGCCATCGTGGTGGTCGAGAACATCGACCGTCACTGGGGCATGCGCGACGGGAGGTCGGCGGTGAAGAAGGCGATCGACGCGGTCGCCGAGGTCGGCAACCCGACCATCGTCGCTACCCTGACGGTGGTCGCGGCGCTGCTTCCGATGATGTTCGTCTCCGGGATGATGGGCCCCTACATGAGCCCGATCCCGGCCAACGCCTCCGCCGCGATGCTGTTCTCGTTCTTCGTCGCGGTGATCCTCACCCCCTGGCTGATGCTGAAGATGCGGGGGAAGAAGGGTACCGCGGCCGAGACCGGCGAGGCGGAGGCCCACGGCCACGACGAGGGCGTCTTCGGCCGTGTCTACCGGTCGATCGCCGGTCCGCTGACCGTCACCCGGCGCCGGGCCGCGCTGTTCCTGGCGGCGGTCGGGGTGGCGACGCTGATCTCGATGATCCCCTTCGCCTCGAAGGACGTCACCGTCAAGCTGCTGCCCTTCGACAACAAGTCCGATCTCCAGGTGGTCGTCGACCTGCCGGCCGGCACCGCCCTGGAGATCACCGAGCGCACCCTGTTCGACGCGGCGAAGCGGATCGCCGGTCTGCCGGAACTCTCCGGACTGCGTCTGCATGCCGGAACCGCCGCGCCCTTCGACTTCAACGGCCTCGTCCGCCACTCGTTCATGCGCGCGTCGCCGAACCAGGGCGATCTGGCGATCTCGCTGAAGCCCAAGGCCGATCGCGACCGCCAGAGCCACGCCATCGCCCTCGACGTCAGGAAGCGCCTCGCCGGGCTCGACCTGCCGAAGGGTTCGGCCCTGCAGGTGGTCGAGGTGCCGCCGGGGCCGCCGGTGCTCGCCACCCTGCTGGTCGAGGTCTACGGTCGCGACGCCGCCGAACGCCGGGCGACCACCGCCAAGGTGCGCGAAGCCTTCGGCCGGGTGCCGTTCCTGGTCGACGTCGACGACACCCTGCGTCCGCCGGGCGAGCGCATCCGCTTCCGTCTCGACGAGGCGGCGCTCGACTGGCACGGCGTCACCGAACAGGCGGTATGGGACACCCTGCGGGCGCTGACCTCCGGCGTGCCGGTCGGCTACAGCCACCGCGGTGCCGGTGTGTCGCCGATCGAGATCGCGGTGCGTCTGCCCAAGTCGGGGCTGGCGCTCACCGAACGCCTGCTCACCACCCCGGTGCCCGGGGCCCGTGGCAACGTCGAACTCGGCGATCTCGTCCGCATCGAGCGCGAGCCGGCCTCGCCCACCGTCTACCGTCGCGACGGCCGTCCGGCCGAGATGGTCACCGCCGAACTCGCCGGCGCCTACGAGGCCCCGGTCTACGGCATGCTCGCCGTCGCCGACGAACTGGCCAAGATGGACTGGGGAACGGCCGGCCCGCCGCCGATCTCGCTGCACGGCGAGCCCGCCGATCAGAGCCGGCCGAGCCTGCTGTGGGACGGCGAATGGGAAGTCACCTGGGTGACCTTCCGCGACATGGGTGCCGCCTTCGGCGTCGCACTGCTCGGGATCTATCTGCTGGTGGTCGCCCAGTTCGGATCGTTCCGGGTGCCGCTGGTCGTGCTCACCCCGGTGCCGCTGACCCTGCCGGGCATCGTCTTCGGCCACTGGATCTTCGCGGCGCCGTTCACCGCGACCTCGATGATCGGCTTCATCGCGCTCGCCGGCATCATCGTCCGCAACTCGATCCTGCTGGTCGACTTCATTCGGCACTCGGCCCGACCGGGGGCGAGCGTGCGCGAGGTGGTGCTGGAGGCCGGCGCGATCCGCATCAAGCCGATCCTTCTGACCGCGCTCGCCGCGATGATCGGAGCGGCCTTCATCCTGACCGATCCGATCTTCCAGGGGCTGGCGATCTCGCTGCTGTTCGGCCTCGCCTCGTCGACGGTGCTGACGGTTCTCGTCATTCCGGCGATCTGGGTGGCGATCCGCGGCGCCGATCGTCCGATCGTCCGCCGCGTGGAAGCGGAGGAGGCCTGAAGACCGGGCGCTCGGTCGCGAGAACATCCGGCCGCGGACGGACCGACGCGGGAAGACCCGATGAAACGAAAGCCCCCCGCGGATCCGTCCGCGGGGGGCCTTTTCTCTCCCGGTACGCCCGAGAGCGAGAAACGGGGGGACCTCGTCAGCCGACGAACAGTTCGGGCCGCGCCTCGGCGAGACCGCGCAACATGCTCGCGTAGTCGGCGACGTGATCGAGCATCTCCTTCGCCGCGGCTTCGCCCTGTCCGGAGGCGATCGCGTCGAAGATCCGCTTGTGAGCGGCGAAGGTGCCGCGCAGCGACGAGGCATCGGGCCGGAACAGTTCGCGACAGCGTTTCACCGTGGCGAGCACGATCTCCACCTGATGAGCGACGTGCGAATAGGAGACGGCCCGCGCGATCGATGCATGGAACTCCATGTCGAGCACGGAGAAGCGGGCGGGCGTGTCGGCCTCGATCGCCTGTTCCTGGGCCTCGATGTTGCGGGCGAGGCCGCGCAACAGGACTTCGTTGCCGTCCGCCGCGATCTGCCGGACCGCCGCCGCTTCGAGCGCACCGCGGATGAACAAGCTCTCGCTCATCGCCGCGAGACGCAGCCGGGCGACATAGGAGCCGCGTTGCGGATAGATCTCGACCAGACCTTCCTGCTCGAGCCGGGACAGTGCCGCGGTCACGGGCTGTTTGGATACGGCGAGCTTGGCACAGATCTCGACCTTGTCGATGAACACACCCGGTTGCATGCGGAACGAGAGGATTTCGTCCCGAAGCCACTGATAGGCACGTTCCGACTTGCGGACGATCTGTCCTTCGTCTTCGTCTTGCCTCATGGTTTCACGAGCGCCACGTAGCATGGCACGTCTCCCCTGGAGCCGACACGGTCTCTGCGACTCGGTCGGCGTTGTCCTCATGCGACGGCATCGCCCGAAATGCCCTCGCCACTGCCCCTGACAGTGTCATGTTAGCCGGATCGGGAACTTTCACAATGGTACCTTATACAGATATTCTAAAGTCGAAGGAGTAGAGGACTCTGTATCTCCGGGAGGCAGCACAAGAATTGGTCCATCAATTCCGCGGCGGCGGAATTCGTTCGGGTGTCATTCGACGTTCGTCGTAGACGGGAAGCAGCGTGAGGACGAAGGAAAAGCTCTTTTCGGGCCCGCGAATGCCTCCGAACCGCGTGCGGGTGGTCAATTCCAGGGGATACGTGTATAACCGCGCTCCCGCGCGATGGTCCGTCGCGAGCCGGGACGTGTGGCCGTCGTCGCGCCGCCGCACGAGGTCTACCGTCGCGGAGCCACCCCGTGACGGGTCGAAGGAGCAGATCCGATGTCCAATCTCGGGAACGTGCCCGGCTGGTCGCCGACCAGCTGGAGAGACAAGCCGATCGTCCAGGTGCCCGATTATGCCGATCGGGCGCTGCTGAGGGCGGTCGAAGACGATCTCGCCACATGGCCGCCGCTCGCCATCGCCGACGAGATCCGACGTCTGCGCAAGCAGCTCGGCCGGATCGTCGAACGCCGCGCCTTTCTGCTCCAGGGCGGTGACTGCGCGGAGAGCTTCGCCGAGCATTCCGCCAATCAGATCCGCGACTTCTTCCGTATCTTCCTGTCCATGGCGGTGGTCATGACCCATTCCGCCGGCCTGCCGGTGGTCAAGGTCGGGCGCATCGCCGGACAGTTCGCCAAGCCGCGCTCGTCGTCGGTCGAACGGCGCGGCGGCGTCGAGCTGCCGTCCTACCGCGGCGACATCGTCAACGGCCCGGACTTCACCGCCGCGGCCCGCGAACCCGATCCCGAGCGGATGCGGATGGTCTATCGCCAGTCGGCGGCGACCTTGAACCTGCTGCGCGGTTTCGCCCACGGCGGTTACGCGAAGCTCGAGCGCGTGCAACGCTGGATGGTGGAATTCCTTTCCGACAGCCCCGTCGCGGAGCGATTCGCCGAAGTTGCCGACCGTATTTCAGAGGCTCTCGACTTCATGGCTGCTTGCGGCCTGACCGCAGACACCGTGCCTCAACTGCAGTCCGTCGATTTCTATACGTCGCATGAAGCGCTGCTGTTGCCCTACGAGGAAGCGCTGACTCGTGAGGATTCGGTCAAGGGCGGCTGGTACGACACCTCCGCCCACATGCTCTGGATCGGCGACCGCACCCGCCAACTCGACCACGCCCATGTCGAATACATGCGCGGCATCGCCAATCCGATCGGCCTCAAGTGCGGTCCGTCGCTCGACATCGACGGCCTGTTGCGCCTGATCGAGGCCCTCGATCCGCTGAACGAGCCGGGTCGGCTGACCCTGATCGCCCGTTTCGGCTCCGACAAGATCGGACGTCATCTGCCCGACCTCGTCCGGGCGGTCGAGCGCGAGGGCCGCAACGTCGTGTGGTCCTGCGATCCGATGCACGGCAACACCATCTCGTCGGCCACCGGCCACAAGACCCGGCCGTTCGACCGGGTGCTGTCGGAGGTCCAGAGCTTCTTCGAGGTCCACCGTGCCGAAGGCACCTGGGCCGGCGGCGTCCATCTGGAGATGACCGGCCGCAACGTCACCGAGTGCATCGGCGGCGCGGTGGCGATCCAGGAGGCCGATCTCGGCCAGCAGTACGACACCGCCTGCGATCCGCGCCTCAACGCCGCGCAGTCGCTCGAACTCGCCTTCCTGGTCGCCGAAGAACTGAAGAAGGACCGCGCCGGTCGCCCGTCGCTGGCTCTGACCGCCGCCGAGTGACCGGATCCGTCGACCGTGTTCCGAACGGGGAGGGGCTCTGCCTCTCCCCTTTTCGGTTCCGGGGGCTCGGCGATCGTGGTCGCCTCCGGCCGTCGGAATGTTCGATGAGAGGAAACGATCCGTCGTCGCTCCATGGTTGTGGCGTCGATTGACGAACGGTCGGGAAGGCACGATCTCTGGAGGGCGGCGGAAACACCGTCGCGCCAGCTTCGGCACCCTTCGCTGGTGCCGTCCGGAGGTCCGCCGATGTCCGTCTCTTCTTCGTCGTCCGCCCACCAGCCGGCGCTGTTCGTGTCGCACGGGGCGCCGAATCTGATCCTGCGGTCGAGCGCCGCCCGCGATTTCCTCGCCGGCCTCTCGGGCTCGCTCGCGAAGCCGAAGGCGATCGTCTCCGTCTCCGCCCATTTCGCCGCGGTCCGGCCGACCGTCGTCGCCGATCCGGCGCCCGGGATGATCTACGACTTCGGCGGCTTCGAGCCCGAACTCTACGAGATGGTCTATCCGGCGCCCGGCGATCCGGCCCTCGCCGAAGACGTCGCCCGGCGGCTCGCCGATGCCGGCCTCGCGCCGGCGGTGATGGCGAAGCGCGGCTACGACCACGGCACCTGGGTGCCGCTGAAGCTCGCCTTCCCGGAGGCCGACGTCCCGATCGTCCAACTCTCGGTCGAGCCGCGCCGCGATCCGCGCCACCACTACGAGATCGGCCGGGCCCTCGCCGGGCTGGGCGACGAGGGTGTCCTGGTCTTCGCCTCGGGGTCGCTCACCCACAACCTCCACGAGGTCTTCGGCCTCGGCGGGATGAAGCCGCTCGATGCGGCGAGCCCGGCCTGGGTGTCGGAGTTCGCCGACTGGGTCGCCGAGAAGGTCGCCGCCGGCGACGTCGAGGCACTGCTCGACTACCGTCGGCAGGCGCCGCACGCCGTGCGGAACCACCCGACCGACGAGCATCTGCTGCCGCTGTTCGTGGCCCTCGGGGCGGGTGGCACGAACGCCGTCCGCATCCACGACAGCCGCAACTACGCGGTCCTGGCGATGGATGCCTACCGGTTCTCCTGATGTTTCGTGAGCCATTGCATGCAGAAAACGCGACGAACCGCCGCTCTTCGTTAAAAAGCCGGGCATTCGCTTAAGCCGGTGGTTCCGTCGTGAAGGGAATACTCCTTCCGGATGTCGCGCTCCGTGGCATCACCGGGAACGGTGGGATCCGCATGCGGAACCTGTTCGAGGTCGTCAAGAAGGTCGGGTTCGCGGTCGACATCGGTTACTGGATGGTCGACCTCGGCAAGGGCGTCGCCTATTTCCCGAAGGGGCTGGGGCGTCCGCACGTCGAGACCGAACCGGGCCTGGAGGCGGGCTACCAGGTGTTGACGATGGATCGCACCCTCGCCGCCGCCGACCCCGCCGACCGCGACCGCTTCCGGCTCTGGATCGACGGTTTCGCCCGTCCCGGCGACGAGACACGGGTGATCGAGCTGGCATGGCATTCCTCCTGGGGCGACACGCTCCAGTTGCGCCTCGCCGGCCGCCGGGTCGACGAGGGCGAAGAGGCCCGAATCGTCGGTCTGGTCGAGGTGCTGACCCGCTGGAAGGAGGCGGAGCGGCTCGCCCGGTCGCTCTCCTTCATCATCGAGGCGATGTTCATCTCGATGGACGACGGGGTCGTCATCTTCGACAGTCATCTGCGCGTCCGCCGCCTCAACCGCAACGCGCTCGACCTCTTCGGTCTCGGCGAGGACGACGAGGCGCGCGGCGACTGGGCCGCCCAGATCGAGGCGATGCTGCCGCGCTCCACCCGCGAACAGCTGCTCGAGGCGATCGCTCATTCCTCCGCGGTGTCGGGCATTCTCGCGCCGAACGGCTTCGCCGGTCCGCGGTTGTCGTGGCGGGCCAATCCCTGGGGATCCAGCGACGCCGACATGTCCGGCATCGTCATGGTCGTCGCCTCCAAACGCCCGACCCGCGCCGCCGTCCACGCCGAGAGCGCCGCGCTGCGCGGCGAGGGGATCGCGCCGCCGCATCCGCACCATCACCCGGATCCGAAGGCGGAATCGCCCCCGCGACACCGGACGTCCACCGAATCCGACCCGCCGCATACGACCGCCGCGACCGCCGCGGTCGGCGAGGCGACGAATCCGGAGACGTCGCGGCGGCACGACCACCGCGCGCTCGAATGGGTCAAGCATCCGGTGCTGCTGGTGTCGATCGCCTCCGGCGAGATCGTCTACGCCAACCGCATCGCCCGCGAGGTCTTTCATCTGCCGTCGGATCGGCGCTCGTTCGCCCAGAACGTCTACGACGTCTCCGGCTTCCCATCGGATCCCGATCCGCTGTCGACCGTCGGCGCCGGACACTACCTCGTCCACCTGAAGATGGGCGCCCGGGTCGGCCGGATGTTCGACTACGACGACGATCTGCTGTTCGTCGAGTATCACGACGAACTGCCACACCCCCGCAATCCGGCGGTTGTCGCTCATCACGCGGCGCGCTAATCCTGGCGCATGACCGATCGCCTCCTCGTCGCTCTCGCGCAAGTCGCACCGATCGTCGGCGACATCGCCGGCAACATCGCCAAGGCCCGTGCCGCGCGCGCCCGCGCAGCCGCGGCCGGCGCCGACCTCGTGCTGTTCTCCGAGGTCTTCGTCTCCGGCTACCCGCCGGAGGACCTCGTGCTCAAGCCGGCCTTCCAGGCCGCCTGCATGAACGCGGTCGCCGACCTCGCCGCCGACACCGCCGACGGCGGCCCGGCGCTGCTGATCGGGACGCCCTGGCGCGACGAGGCGGGCCTCCACAACGCCCACGTCCTGCTCGACGGCGGCCGCATCGCCGCTGTCCGGCTGAAGGTCGATCTGCCGAACTACGGCCCCTTCGACGAGAAGCGGGTGTTCGTGCCCGGTGAGCTCTCCGGTCCGATCGATTTCCGCGGCATCCGCATCGGCGTGCCGATCTGCGAGGACATCTGGGGTCCCGATCCCATCGATTGCATCGCCGAGACCGGCGGCGAACTCCTTCTGGTGCCCAACGCCTCGCCCTACCGGCAGACCGCTCGGGCCGAGCGCTTCGGCGTCGCCCGCGACCGCATCGCCGCGGTCGGTCTGCCGCTGCTCTATCTCAACCAGATCGGCGGCCAGGACGAACTGGTGTTCGACGGCGCCTCCTTCGTGCTCGACGCCGACGGCAGCCTCGCCGTCCAGCTCCCCGCCTTCCGCGAGGGGTTCGCGGTGGTCGAGTTCCGCCGTACGCCCGCCGGCTGGCGGGTGGCGAAGGGCGAGATCGCCACGGTCGAGGAGGGCATCGCCTCCGACTATTCGGCCTGCGTGCTCGGGCTCAGGGACTACGTCGACAAGAATCGCTTCCCCGGCGTGGTGCTCGGCCTCTCCGGCGGCATCGATTCGGCGCTGGTCGCCGCGATGGCGGTCGACGCGCTCGGCGCGGACCGGGTCCATGCGGTGATGCTGCCCTATCGCTGGACCTCGTCGGACAGCCTCGAGGACGCCGCGTCCTGTGCGAAGGCTCTGGGCATCCGCTACGACGTGGTGCCGATCGCCGATCCGGTCGAGGGCTTCGAGACGGCGCTGGCACCGCTGTTCGCCGGCCGTGCCGCCGACATCACCGAGGAGAATCTCCAGTCGCGGGCCCGCGGCACCATCCTGATGGCGATCTCCAACAAGTTCGGCCCGATGGTGCTGACCACCGGCAACAAGTCGGAGATGTCGGTCGGCTACGCCACTCTCTACGGCGACATGAACGGCGGCTTCAACCCGATCAAGGACCTCTACAAGACCGAGGTCTGGGCGGCGGCGCACTGGCGCAACGCCCATGTCCCGGTCGGCGGCAAGGGCCCGTCCGGCGTCGTCATCCCCGAGCGGATCATCACCAAGCCGCCGTCGGCCGAGCTTCGCGAGAATCAGACCGACCAGGACAGCCTGCCGCCCTACGAGGTGCTCGACGCGGTGCTCGAACGGCTGGTCGAACGCGAGATGGGTCTCGCCGAGATCGTCGCCGAAGGCTTCGACGAGGCGCTGGTCAAGCGGGTCGAGCGGTTGCTCTACATCGCCGAATACAAACGCCGGCAGGCCGCCCCGGGGGTCAAGATCACCGCCCGCAACTTCGGTCGCGACCGCCGCTATCCGATCACCAACGGCTTCCGCGATCCCGGCCGCCCAGTCGTCTTTCCCGACGTCGCCGCCCAGCGGAAGCCGGCGACCGATGTCGTCGACTTCTGACGTCCGACCCGCGAGGTCTCACGCGCCGTGACCACCACCGTTCGTTTCGCCCCGTCGCCGACCGGGCTGATCCACATCGGCAACGCCCGTACCGCGCTGCTCAACTGGCTCTACACGCTGACCCGGGACGGCAGCTTCGTGCTGCGCTTCGACGACACCGACACCGAGCGGTCGAAGCCCGAGTTCGCCGAGGCGACCGTCGAGGATCTGTCGTGGCTCGGAATCACACCGACGAAGATCGTCCGGCAGTCCGAGCGGCTCGCCCTCTATCGCGCGGCGGTGAAGAAGCTGAAGGAGGCCGGCCGGCTCTACCCCGCCTATGAGACGACCGAGGAACTCGATCGCCGCCGTCGCCGCCAGCTCGCCCGCGGCCTGCCGCCGGTCTATGACCGCTCCGCTCTGCACCTGACCGCCGCCGAGATCGCCGCTCTCGAATCCGAAGGGCGCCGGCCGCACTGGCGGTTCCGGCTCGAGGGGAAGCGGGTCGAATGGGTCGACGGCATCCGCGGTCCCCAGACCATCGACACCGCCTCGCTGTCCGATCCGGTCCTGGTGCGCGCCGACGGCAGCTTCCTCTACACCCTGCCTTCGGTGGTCGACGACATCGACCTCGGCATCACCGACGTGATCCGCGGCGAGGACCACGTCACCAACACCGGCGTCCAGATCGAGATCTTCGAGGCGCTCGGAGCGAAGCCGCCGCGCTTCGCCCACCACAACCTGATCGCCTCGACCACCGGCGAAGCTCTGTCGAAGCGGCTCGGTTCGCTGTCGATCCGGTCGCTCGCCGACGGCGGCTGGGAGCCGATGACCGTCGCCTCGGTCGCGGTGTTGACCGGCTCGTCGGAGGAGATCCGCGCCTATCCGGATCTCGCCGCGCTGGCGCCGCACGCCTCGCTCGACATGGTCTCGCGGTCGACCGCCCGGTTCGATCCGCACGAACTCGACCAGATCAACGCCCGCCTGCTCCACGCCTTCGCCTACGACGCGGTGCGGCCGCGGCTCGCCGACCTCGGCGCCGATCTCGGCGAGGCGTTCTGGCTGGCGGTGCGCGACAATCTCGTGCGCCTGCCCGACGCGCTCGCCTGGGCCAAGGTGATTCGCGGTCCGGTGAAGCGTCCGCCCGAGGGGCCCGATCCGGCCGACCGCGCCTTCCTCGACGTCGCCCGCACCCTGCTGCCGGTTGAGCCCTGGGACGACACCACCTGGACCGCCTGGACCAGGGCGGTCTCCGCCGAGACCGGGCGTACCGGCAAGGCGCTCTACATGCCGCTGCGCCTCGCGCTGACCGGCCTCGATCACGGTCCGGAGATGAAGCGGCTGCTGCCGCTCATCGGTCGGAAAAGTACTTCGGCCCGACTGTCCTGACCTTCGGCGGCTCGGCGACGCCGCGGGCGACCTTCGCCGGCGGGGTCTCCTCCGCGGCGATCGGCACCGTTTCGCCGGGCTCGAAGCCGGCGAGCAGATCGGCGACCGTCTCCGGATCCTCGTCGGTCGGCGGTCGCGGCAGAGGGATCGGCAGATCGGCGAGCGAGAACGCCCGCTGGGCCGCCTCGCGGGTGCCGCGCAGCCCACCCGCCGCCGCGGGCAACAGGCTCGGGTCCGGCTTGCCGCAGGCGCAGGCCGGCACCATCTGGGTCCGATAGCGGAAGGCGTTGGGCAGGCGGGTCAATGGTTCGCCGTTGTCGGCGGCGATCGCCTGCTCGGCCTCCTCGCCGGGGTTGTGGTGGAAGTAGAGCCGCGTCTCGGTGCCGGGGCACAGCGCCCGGCAGACGTTGGTGTCGGTCGCCAGACGGCCCTTCGGCGCATTGAACGAGATCGGGAAGAAATAGCCGTCGCAGGTCCGCACGCAGAGCGTCCGGAAGCTGCCGGAGAGATCGTCGGCGAGACCGGGATCGACGTCCTCCTCGATCGTCTCCTCTCCGGGCGCCGGCCCGACCGGGACGCCGAACAGCGCGGCGAAGAATCCGGCGGGTCCGGACGGGGCGGTGCGGACCCGCGCCGGCCCGGCGCCGACCGGCACGTCCGCCGCGGTCATCCGGCCGCCCGGCGGCTGCCCGTTGATCGTCACCCGGCTCGGCACCCCCGGCGGCATGGTCGACGCCGCCGATCCGGCCGGCGCGACCGGATCGCGCTCGCCGCAGCGCATCTGCGCCATCATCGCCTGGAGCCGTGCCTTCTCCGGCGATCCCGTGGCCCGGTCGCCGCCGAGCCGGGCGTACTGGCGCTCGAGGTTGTCGAGGTTGGCCGCCATCTGCTGACCGCGGGTGGCGATCGCCGCGCAGCGCGGATCCCAGCCGCCGCCGCAACGGGAGAGCGATGCCCGGTTCTGCTCGATCGCCGCGCGTTGTTCGGCGATCGCCGAAGCCCAGCGGTCGGCCTTCGACGCGGGCATCTTCGACGCCGCCGCCAGCCGTGCCGCGAGCTCGTTGCAGACATAGGCGTTCGATTGGGCGGAGGCGGGCGCGGCGGCGAGGAGAAGCGCGAAGGCCGCGGCGGAGGCGAGGATGCCTCCCGCCGCCGGCCGTCCGCGCCCGACGGTCCTGCCCTGCATGCCGCGCCTCCCCGCGAAGCGAATCTCCCCGTCCAGGGTATACATCGTCGCGACCCGCCGAGGATATCACGGCCTCGCTCGCCCACCCCTCTCCCAATTCGGCGCGACGCCCCTCATATGGAGGACGTCCAACGGAGACCCGTCCATGTCGGTGCCCACGATCGCCCGCTTCTGCCTCGCCGCCGCACTGAGCCTCGCCGCGGCCGCTCCCGCGCTCGCCGAAGAGCCGGATCTGATCTTCCGCAAGTCGACCGTCTGGAAACTGCTCACCCCCGACGACCGGCTCGCCGTCTACGGCATCGACGATCCCGACGTGAAGGGCGTCGCCTGTCACTTCACGGTACCCGAGCGCGGCGGCATCAAGGGGATGATCGGCATCGCCGAGCAGACCTCGGACGTCTCGCTCGCCTGTCGGCAGGTCGGCCCGATCGAGTTCAAGCGCAAGCTCGAACAGGGCGACGAGATGTTCCGCGAGCGCCGCTCGCTGTTCTTCAAGAAGATGCAGATCGTCCGTGGTTGCGACGCCAAGCGCAACACGCTGGTCTACATGGTCTACACCGACAAGCTGGTCGAGGGCAGCCCGAAGAACTCGACTTCGTCGGTGCCGCTGATGCCCTGGGGAACCGAACCCCCGCCGCGCTGTGCCGATTTCGTGAAGTGATACCGAGCGGATGAAGTTCTGACCTGTTCGGAACTTCGTCCGCGAAGGCAAGCCCGAACGGGCGTCGGCCGGTCAGGCCGTGACTCACGAAATTCGGACGAGTCCGAATTTCGTGAACTCGGTATGATGCCGCGACGGCGGACCGTCACCTCCGGCCGGGAGCTTGCGACGTCCGGCTGGGACGGCGGTCCGCTACGTGCTATTCCCGATCTTCCGGTGACACTCCGTCGACCGGACGAGGAGGGAAGATGGCGAAGCACTTTGCCGTTCTGGACGAGGCCCATGTCGCCTTCATCGGCCGGCAGAAGATCTTCTTCGCGGCCACCGCCGCGCCGGACGCACGGGTCAACGTCAGTCCGCGCGGCACCGACCACTTCCGGGTCGTCGCGCCCGATACCGTCCTGTGGCTCGATCTGACCGGGTCGAGCGCCGAGACCGCCGCGCATCTGAAGGCCGACGGCCGATTGACCGTGATGTTCTGCGCCTTCGACGGACCGCCGCTGATCCTGCGTCTCTACGGTCGCGGCCGGACGATCCGCCGCGGCGACGCCGGTTGGGCAGAGGCGATCGCCGCACACTGGAGCGGCGAAGAGCCGCCGGGCGCACGCCAGATCGTGATCCTCGACATCGATCTGGTGCAGACCTCCTGCGGCTTCGGCGTGCCGCTGTTCCAGGCGGTCGGCGGTCGCGACACCCTCGATCGCTGGGCCGCATCGAAGGGCGAGGCCGGCCTCGCCGACTATCGGCGGCGGAAGAATGCGGTGAGCCTCGACGGCCTGCCGACCGGCCTCGTCGCCGACGAGGGGGAGACCGGCGAGCCGGTGGCTTGACGGGTCGGCTCCGGCGGGCCTACTTCCGCCGGCCTCACCGTCGTCGGCGTCCCGCCGCGGCCACCGACCGGAACCCCCGCCGATGCTGCCCGAACACTGGCCGCTCCTCGCCGCCGCCGCCTTCTTCGCCGGAACCGTCGATGCCGTGGTCGGCGGCGGCGGGCTGATCCAGGTGCCGGCGCTGCTGACCCTGTTTCCCGGCACGGCCATCCCGACCCTGTTCGGCACCAACAAGATCTCGTCGATCGTCGGCACCATCGCCGCCGCCGCCCATTTCGTCCGCCGTGTGCCGATCCCCTGGAAGGTCGTCGTCCCGGCGACCGTCGCCGCGCTCGTCGGCTCGCTCTTCGGCGCAGCCTGCGCCTCGCTGATGCCGCGCCGCTGGATGATGCCGCTGGTCATCGCCCTCCTGGTGGTGACCGCGATCCACACCTTCCTGCGCAAGTCCTTCGGCCAGGTCGAATCGCGGGCCTACCAGCCCGCCGACCGGGCCCGCGGCGGCGTCATCGGCGGTCTGCTCGGCTTCTACGACGGCATCTTCGGACCCGGCACCGGCTCCTTCCTGATCTTCGGCTTCGTCCGCTTCTTCGGTTTCGATCTGGTCCGGGCCAGCGCCGCCGCCAAGTTCGTCAACGTCGCCACCAATTTCGGGGCGCTGCTGTTCTTCATGCCGACGGGCTCGGTGATGTGGCCGATCGCAGTGATGATGGCGGCCTGCAATCTCGCCGGAGCGCAGGTGGGCGCCCGGGTCGCGGTGCGCTGGGGCTCGGTCTTCGTCCGCCGCGCCTTCCTGGTGGTGGTGGTCGCACTGATCGTCAAACTGACCTGGGATTTCGCGACTGCGTGAAACGCAGAGCCGCTCCTTGCGCCCAATGGAGGTCTGGCCCTCCGGGCGCATCGTGCTAAAGTCGTAAGCAGATGCCCGAAGTGCCCGCTTCGGCGCCGGCCCGGCCGCCCCGCCGGGTGAGCCCACCACCCACCGACCGATGCGCTCTCGCCCGAGTTTGCCGGGTGGAGCGGATCGGCGGCCCGACAGGACCCGTCCGATGGATTCGAGCTCCGCATCCGCGTCCCGCGACACCGAGAAGGACCGCCCGCTGTTCGACGACATCCGGCTGCTCGGCCAGATCCTCGGCGACATCGTCCGCGAGCAGGACGGCGAGGCCGCCTTCGAGGTGGTCGAGGCGATCCGCCGCCTGTCGGTCGCCTTCGAGCGCGACGCCGACGCCCAGGCGGGCCGTAATCTCGATGCGCTGCTGAAGCGGCTGAGCCCGCCCGAGACGGTCTCGGTGATCCGCGCCTTCACCTATTTCAGCCACCTCGCCAACCTCGCCGAGGACTGCCACCACCTGCGCCGCCGGGCCGTCCACCACGCCCGCGACGAGCACCGCAACGGCAGTCTCGACAAGGCCTTCGAGCGCTTCGCCGCGGCCGGCATCGACGGTGCGGCGGTCTCACGGGCGCTCCAGCGCGCCTGGGTGTCGCCGGTCCTGACCGCCCACCCGACCGAGGTGCAGCGTCAGTCGATCCTCGACGCCGAGCGGGCGATCGCCGCGCTGCTCGCCGAGCGCGACCGCCTGTGCACGCCCCGTGATCTCGCCGCCAACGAGATGCGGATCAAGGCCCGCGTCGCCCAGCTCTGGCAGACCCGGATCCTGCGCTTCGTCAAGTTGACCGTGGAAGACGAGATCGAGAACGCGCTCGGCTACTATCGCTCGACCTTCCTCCACCAGATCCCCCGGCTCTACGCCGAACTCGAGGAACTGGTCGGCAGGCCGGTCGCGCCGTTCTTCCGGATGGGCAACTGGATCGGCGGCGACCGCGACGGCAATCCCAACGTCACCGCCACGACCCTGGTCACCGCGCTCACCCGTCAGGCCGAGACGGTGCTCGAGCACTATCTCTCCGAGGTCCATCAGCTCGGCGGCGAACTGTCGGTGTCGCGGATCCTGGTCGTCCATTCGGCCGAGCTGCGGGCGCTCGCCGACGCCTCGCCCGACACCAACGCCCAGCGTCAGGACGAGCCTTATCGGCGCGCCCTGGTCGGGGTCTACGCCCGCCTCGCCGCCACGCTCGAACGGCTCACCGGCAAGCACGTCCAGCGCCACGCGGTGGCCCCGTCCGCGCCCTATGCCGGTCCGGCCGAGTTCCTCGCCGATCTGCGCACCATCGAGGATTCGCTCCGGCGCAACCACGGCGGCCCGCTGATCCCGATCCGGCTGGCCCCGCTGATCCGCGCCGTCGAGGTGTTCGGCTTCCACTTGGCGACCACCGACCTGCGCCAGAGCTCCGACCAGCACGAGCTGGTCGTCGCCGAGCTCCTCGCCCAGGCCCGGGTCGAACCCGACTATCTCGCCCTCGACGAGACGGCGCGGCAGATACTGCTGCTGTCGCTGCTCGCCGATCCGCGCCCGTTGAAGGTGCCGGGCGTCGCCTATTCCGATCACGCGGCGAGCGAACTGAAGATCTTCGAGACGGCGTCGAAGCTGCGCACCGACTTCGGCCCCGATGCGATCCGCCACTACATCATCAGCCACACCGAGACGGTCTCCGATCTGCTCGAGGTGCTCCTGCTCCAGAAGGAATGCGGGCTGATGCGCGGCACCGTCGCCCAGGGCGACACCGCGAAGGTCGATCTCGTGGTGGTGCCACTGTTCGAGACCATCGAGGACCTGCGCGCCGCCGAGCCGATCATGCGCGCCTTCTACGATCTGCCGGGCATCGAGGCGCTGATCCGCTCGTCCGGCGGCGAGCAGGACATCATGCTCGGCTACTCCGACAGCAACAAGGACGGCGGCTACTTCACCTCGAACTGGGAACTCTATCGCGCCTCGACCGCGCTCGCCCGGCTGTTCGAGGAGAAGCCCGGCATCGCCATGCGGCTGTTCCACGGTCGTGGCGGCGCCGTCGGCCGCGGCGGCGGCCCGTCCTACGAGGCGATCGTCGCTCAGCCGCCCGGCACCGTGAAGGGCCAGATCCGGCTGACCGAACAGGGCGAGGTGATCAACGCCAAATACGCCAATCCGGAGATCGGCCGACGCAATCTCGAGACGCTGATGTCGGCGGCGCTGGAGGCCTCGCTGCTCCGGCGCGAGGAAAAGGCGTCGCCCGCCTTCCTCGATCTCGCCGCCCGCCTCTCCGAGGCGAGCCGCCGAGCCTATCGGGCACTGGTCTACGACACCGCCGGCTTCACCGACTACTTCTTCGCGGCGACCCCGATCGCCGAGATCGCGCAGTTGAACATCGGCTCGCGCCCGGCCTCGCGCAAGGCGACCCGTCGGATCGAGGATCTGCGGGCGATTCCCTGGGGCTTCTCGTGGGGCCAGAGCCGGGTGACGCTGCCCGGGTGGTACGGCTTCGGCTCGGCGATCGCCGCGGTGATCGCCGAAGCGCCGGAGAAGGCCGAGGCGACCTGGGAGATGCTCGCCGCGATGAACCGCGACTGGCCGTTCTTCCGTACGCTGGTCTCGAACATGGACATGGTGCTGGCCAAGGCCGACCTCCGGGTCGCCCGCCGCTATGCCGATCTGGTCCCCGACCGCGATCTCGCCGAGAAGGTCTTCGCCGCGATCGAGGCGGAGTGGCGGCTGACCGTCGACGCGCTCGCCCGGATCACCGGAGCCGGCGACCGCCTCGCCGACAATCCGACGCTCGCCCGCTCGATCGCCCATCGCTTCGCCTACATCGCGCCGCTGAACCACCTCCAGGTGGAACTGCTGCGCCGCTGGCGCGACGGGATCCGCGAGGAGAAGACCCAGCGCGGCATCCTGATCTCGATCAACGGCATCGCCGCCGGGCTCCGGAACACCGGCTGAGCCGGCCGTCGGTCAGCGGCGGGAGACGGGCGGTCTCGCCTCCCGCACCGGCCGTACCGCATAGGCGTAGCCGGGCGAGTGGACGTCGACGATCCCGGTGGCGAAGTCGAAGACCCAGGCCATCTCCGGAATCAGGTCGTAGGACGTGTCGCTCCAATAGGTCCAGTCGCCGGAATCGGCGTCGGCAGGGCCGACGTCGGGAAAGACCTCGGGGTCGATCGCCGGTTGCGTGCAGGCGGTTTCGAGGATGCCGTCGAGTTCCTGGGCGGTGGGCAGGCGCCAGCCGTCGCCTTCGGCGCGGGCCGCCGATCGCGCCGCTTCCAGCCCCAGATGCACCGCCTCGCCGCTGCACCGGCCCTCGCTCCAGCGGAGTCCGAGGCTGCATCGCCGCCATTCCAGCCCGGTGGTCCGGTCGACGGCGGTTTCCCCGCGGATCTCGAACCGCTGCGGCGGCGTGTCGAGCGGACGCCCCGGTGCGCAGGCGGCATCGGCGCCGCCGGTCGCGAGCAGGGCGAAGACGATCGGAAGGAGGGTGGAGAGGGCGCGAACCATCGGATCCTCGGTGCCGGCGAACGACGGGATCCTCGCCGCGAATCTCGGCGCGACCGTGTCGGCGACCGCAGACGCGCCGGAAGTCGTACCCTTTCCCGCCTCGCCGCGCTCTCCCGCCCCTTGACGGCGGCACGGGAATGCGCGACACGCTTTCCCCATGACGATGAGAACCTCTGCTCCCGCGACCATCGCGATTTCGAGCATTTGTGGCTAGCGCGCACGCTGGCCCGGTTCCGTCTGCCCCGTCGTTCGATGTGACCAGATGAGACCCCGGCCGGCGGGCGGGGGTGACGTCGTCGGCGCATGTCGGCCCATCGGCCGACCGCGCGAAGTCGCGAAGGGAGATCGTCGGTGGCTCTGAAGCTCTACAATACGTTGACCCGCGAGAAGCAGGACTTCTCCCCGATCGATCCCGAAAACGTGCGGATGTACGTCTGCGGACCGACGGTCTACGACTTCGCGCACATCGGCAATGCCCGGCCGGTGATCGTCTTCGACGTGTTGTTCCGTCTGCTGCGCCATCTCTACGGTGCCGGCGGGGTGACCTATGTCCGCAACATCACCGACGTCGACGACAAGATCAACGCCCGCGCCGCCCGCGACTTCCCCGGCGTGCCGCTCAACGAGGCGATCCGCAGGGTCACCGGCGACACCGAGGCGCAGTTCCAGGCCGACGTCGACGCGCTCCTCACCCTGCGCCCGACGATCCAGCCGCGCGCCACCGAGCACATCGCCGAGATGATCGCGATCGTCGAGAAGCTGGTCGCCGCCGGCCACGCCTATGTCGCCGACGGCCACGTCCTCTTCGACGTGCCCTCGATGAGCGACTACGGCACCCTGTCGAAGCGGCCGCTCGACGATCTGATCGCCGGCGCCCGGGTCGACGTCGCCCCCTACAAGCGCGGCGAGATGGACTTCGTCCTGTGGAAGCCGTCGAGCGACGACGAACCCGGCTGGCAGAGCCCCTGGGGTCGCGGTCGTCCGGGCTGGCACCTCGAATGCTCGGCGATGAGCTGGAAGCACCTCGGCGAGACCTTCGACATCCACGGCGGCGGCATCGATCTGGTCTTCCCGCACCACGAGAACGAGGTCGCCCAGTCGCGTTGCGCCTTCGGCCGCGACGTGATGGCCAACGTCTGGATGCACAACGGCTTCCTCCAGGTCGAGGGGGAGAAGATGTCGAAGTCGCTCGGCAACTTCTTCACCATCCGCGAGTTGCTCGCCGACTGGCCGGGCGAAGTGCTGCGGCTGACCATGCTGAAGACCCACTATCGCCAGCCGATCGACTGGACGGTGAAGAGCCTCGAGGAGAGCTGGAAGACCCTCGACGACTGGTACTGGTTCGCCGGCGAGGTGCCCGGCAACCGGCCGGCGGCGACGGTGGTCGAGGCGCTCGCCGACGACCTCAACACCCCCAAGGCGATCGCCGAGCTGCATTCGCTGAGGAACGCCGCGCAGAAGGTCGGCGGCGACGGCAACCGCGATCTGCTCGCCGGCAGCCTGCGCTTCCTCGGCTTCTTCGCCGAGAGCCCGGCGACCTGGGCCGACCGCCGCAAGGCGAAGCTGAGCGTCGACGTCGGCGAGGTCGAGCGTCTGATCGCCGAGCGTCTGGCCGCCCGCAGGGCGCGCGACTGGGCGGAGAGCGACCGCATCCGCGACGTGCTCGTCGGCATGGGGCTGGCGATCAAGGACGCCAAGGACCCGGCGACCGGCGAGATGAAGACCACCTGGGAACCGGCGCGATGAGCGTAGGCGGCGGAGACCCGGCCGGGGAGGGCCGTCGCCGCCGCTTCGATCCGGTCGCGACGGTCGTCGTCGCGATCGTCGTGAAGCTCGTCCTGCTCGGCGCGCTGACCTTCGCGATCCTGCGATGGAAGGGGCTGCTCTGAGAAGAAGAGACGGGGAGGGACGCGATGACCATTCTGACCGGCGGTTGCCAGTGCGGCGCCGTCCGATTCCGTTGCGAGGGGCTGGGGCGCGCCTCGATCTGTCATTGCCGGATGTGCCAGAAGGCCTTCGGCTCGTATTTCGCGCCTCTCGTCACCGCGAAGGGTCTCGTCTGGACCCGCGGCGAGCCGAAGCGCTTCGCCTCGTCGAACAAGGTCCGCCGCGGCTTCTGCGAAGCCTGCGGCACGCCGCTCTCCTACGAGCCGATCGGCCGCGACGTCGTCGAGATCGCGCTCGGCGCCTTCGACGATCCGACCGCGATTCCCCCGGCGATCCAGGTCGGGATCGAGAGCCGCATGCCCTTCTTCGCCGACCTCGCGACCCTGCCCGGCCGCCCGCCGGAACAGCAGGCGAAGGCGGAAGCCTTCTTCGCCGAGGTGGTCTCCTTCCAGCATCCCGATCACGACACCGACGATCGGCCGCAGCGAGGCACCCCATGACGGACCGCGTCCATCTCTTCGACACCACGCTGCGCGACGGCGCCCAGACCTCGGGCGTCGACTTCACCGTCGACGACAAGATCCGGATCGCCGGACTGCTCGACGACTTCGGCTTCGACTACGTCGAGGGCGGCTATCCCGGCGCCAATCCGACCGATACCGAGTTCTTCGAGACCAGGCGGACGAAGCGGGCCCGCTTCACCGCCTTCGGCATGACCAAGCGGGCCGGCGTCTCGGTCTCCAACGACCCCGGCCTCGCCGCGGTGCTCGCCTCGGCCGCCGACACCTGCTGCTTCGTCGCCAAGGCCTGGGACTATCACGTCCGCCTCGCCCTCGGCATCACGCCCGAGGAGAATCTGGAGAGCGTACGGCGGACGGTCGAAGCGGCGCTGGCCACCGGCCGCGAGGTGTTGATCGACTGCGAGCACTTCTTCGACGGATACAAGGCCGATCCGGCCCATGCCCTCTCTGTCGCCTGGACCGCCTGGGAGGCGGGCGCCCGCTGGGTGGTGCTGTGCGACACCAACGGCGGCACGCTGCCCCACGAGATCGAGGCGATCGTCCGCGAAGTGACCAAGACGGTGCCCGGCGATCGGCTCGGCATCCATGCCCACGACGACACCGGGCATGCGGTGGCCAATTCGCTCGCCGCGGTGCGGGCCGGCGTGCGCCAGATCCAGGGCACGCTGAACGGCATCGGCGAACGCTGCGGCAACGCCAATCTGGTGACCATCGTCGCCAATCTCGCGCTGAAGCCGGAGTATTCCGACCATTTCTCGATCGGCATCGACGCGGCGAAGCTCTCCGAGCTGACCCACCTGTCGCGCGCCTTTGACGAGATCCTGAACCGCTCGCCGAACCGCCACGCGCCCTATGTCGGCGCCAACGCCTTCGCCACCAAGGCCGGCATCCACGCCTCGGCGATCGTCAAGGACCCGAAGACCTACGAACACGTCGCGCCGGAGAGCGTCGGCAACCGGCGCCGCGTCCTGGTCTCCGATCAGGCCGGCAAGTCGAACCTGCTCGCCGAGCTCGCCCGCTTCGGCATCGCCGTCGACAAGGCCAATCCGAAGCTCGACACGCTGCTCGCCGAGGTCAAGGAACGCGAGGCCCGCGGCTTCTCCTACGAGGCGGCCGATGCTTCGCTGGAACTGCTCGCCCGCCGCACCCTCGGTCACGTCTCCCGCTACTTCGACGTCCAGAGCTTCCGGGTGATGGTCGAGCGTCGCTACAACGAACTCGGCGAGCTGGTCACCCAGTCGGAAGCCACGGTGAAGGTGAAGATCGGCGACCTCGTCGTGCTGTCGGCGGCGGAGGGCAACGGCCCGGTCAACGCCCTCGACGCGGCGCTCCGCAAGGATCTCGGCCCCTATCAGTCGGTGATCGACGATCTCGAGCTGGTCGACTTCAAGGTCCGCATCCTCAACGGCGGCACCGGTGCGACCACCCGCGTTCTGATCGAGAGCCGCGACGGCGCACGCAACCACTGGACGACGATCGGCGTCTCGGAGAACATCATCGACGCGTCGTTCCAGGCGTTGATGGACGCGGTCGTCTATCGGCTGGTGAAGAGCGGCGTGCCGGCGGTCGCCTGAGCGGCCGCCGCGGAGGGCGGGTCATGTCGCAGGTCCAGGACGCTCCCGTCGCATCGGCGCCTTCCGCCGGCAGCGGGCGCATCGTCCATGTCGACGGCCTGCGCGGGCTCGCCATCGCGATGGTCGTGCTCTACCACGCCTATTCGCGGTGGCCCGACCTCTACCCCTACGGCGACCGTTTCGTCGGCAACCAGCTGGTCGACACCCGGATCAACGGTGTCCTGCTGTTCTTCGCGATCTCGGGCTTCGTCATCCTGATGTCGCTCGAGGCGAGTTCGAGTTTCCTCGGCTTCCTCAGGCGACGCTGGCTCCGGCTGTTCCCGGCGATGCTGTTCGCCTCGGCGGTGGTCTACGGGCTCGCCGCCACGGTTCCCGACTGGCCGCGCGGACATCTCCTGCCGACCAATCTGCTGCCCGGGCTGACGCTGTTCGGCGAGGACGCCTGGGTCAACCTGATCGGGCCGCCGATCGAACGGGTCACCTCGATCGAAGGCGCCTTCTGGTCGCTCTACGTCGAGGTCCGCTTCTATCTGGTGTTCGGCGGGCTCTACTTCCTGTTCGGCCGAACCGGGGCGCTGATCGGCCTGTTCGGTCTGCACTTCGCCGAGGGGGCGTTCCGGGTCCTCGAAATGCCGGCGGTCGGCGTCCATCTCGCCGCCGTGGTTCCCGGCCTCGACCGCTTCGTCGTGTCGCTGCACCTGCGCGACACGCTGCGGCTGTTCGGGACGCAGCACTATCTGTGGTTCTTCTTCGGCGCGATGTATTACCTCTGGGAGCGCGAGCGACGCGAGTACCAGTGGTGGATCGCCTTCGCCGTCTCGATCGTCGCGGCGCTGACCGCGATGCCGGGGATCGGGCAACGGCTGGTGATCGTCGTGCTGTTCGCCGCCACGGCCCGGTTCGATCGTGTCCGCCGCGTCGTGGCCAATCGCTTCCTCGTCTTCCTCGGCTTCGCCAGCTACCCGCTCTACCTGATGCACGAGAATCTGATGGTCGCGCTGATCGTCCGGCTCGGTCGGGCGGCGCCGTGGTTGCCGGACGTCCTCCTCCCGGTGCTGCCGATCGCCGTGGTGATCGGGCTCGGCTGGCTGGTGGCGCGCCACGTCGAGCCGCCGCTGCGCCGGGTGATCGCGCGCGGCCTCGACGGACTGGTGGCGCCGCTGCGCCGACGCTTCGCCCGCGGCTGACGTCGGTCGCGGCTCACATGTGCTTCAGATCGACCGCCGCCGCGCGCTCGCGCTCGGAGAGCTGGGCGAGGCGCTTCCTCATCTTCGGCAGGATCTCGTCGATCGTGTTCGCCACGCCGTAGGAGAGCTCGAAGCCCGGCCGGATGAAGGCGTTCTGGTTCATGTGGTGGAGCAACTGGACCAGCGGGTCCCAGAAATGGGCGATGTTGGCCAGCATGATCGGCTTGGCGTGCTGGCCGAGCTGGGCCCAGGTCATCTGTTCGACCACCTCCTCGAGCGTGCCGATCCCGCCGGGCAGCGCCACGAAGGCGTCGGAGCGCTCGAACATCAGCCGCTTGCGCTCGTGCATGTCGGCGGTGACGATCAGTTCGGAGACGTCGAGCAGCGACACCTCGCGATCGACCAGGAACTGCGGGATGATCCCGGTCACTTCGCCGCCGGCCGCCAGACAGGCCTTCGCCGTCGCGCCCATCAGGCCGAGCGAACCGCCGCCGTAGACCAGACGGATCTTCTCGGCGGCGAGCACCCGGCCGAGTTCGATCGCCGCGGCCTCGAAGGCCGGATCCGCGCCCGATCCGGAACCGCAGTAGATACAGATCGATCCGAGTTCGCTCACCGGCCCGTCCCCCGTTCTATGTGACTCCGCGTATCTCGCATCGCGACGGGGCGGGCGTCCAGTCTCGCCGATGAAGATCGGCCGTGAACCGGCGTCGCGCCGGTTTGAAATCGCGCCGAGACGTCCTATCTGAAGGAAACCTTTTCTCGAGATCCGAGCCCTCCATGTCCCGGCACCATCGTCCCGTCGGCCCGAACGTTCCGGCCGAGGAGCGCCACACCGTCTCCACCCTGCGCAATCTGTGGCCGCATCTGTGGCCGTCGAGCCGGCCGGATCTGAAGCGGGCGGTCGTCCTGGCGCTCGTCGCGTTGGTCGTCGGCAAGCTGCTGACCGTCTGGCTGCCCTTCGCCTACAAGTGGGCGACCGATCTCCTGTCGCCGGGCACCGTCGAGGTGGTGCGCGGCAATCCGTGGCTGTCGGTGCCGATCCTGCTGGTCGTCGCCTATTCGATCGCCCGGATCGCCTCGAACGGCTTCAACCAGTTGCGCGACGGCCTGTTCGCCGCGGTCGGCCAGCACGCGGTGCGCGAGCTCGCCGCCTCGACCTTCCGGCATCTGCACGCCCTGTCGCTGCGCTTCCATCTCGAGCGCCGCACCGGCGGCCTGTCGCGGGTGGTCGAGCGCGGCGCCAAGGGTATCGAGACGATCGTCCGCATCACCATCCTGGCGGGTATCCCGACGATCGTCGAGTTCGCCCTGATGGTCGCGGTGATCCTCTGGCAGTTCGACTGGGTCTACGTGCTGGTGATGGCGATCACCACCTGGATCTACGTCTGGTTCTCGGTCAAGGCGTCGGACTGGCGGATGGACATCCGCCGCGACATGAACGACGCCGACAACGACTCGATGTCCAAGGCGGTCGACAGCCTGCTCAACTTCGAGACGGTGAAGTACTTCGGCGCCGAGGAGCTCGAGGCGGCCCGCTACGACCGGGCGATGGCGAAGTACGAGAAGGCGGCGATCCGCACCTTCACCTCGCTCGCCTGGCTGAACATGGGCCAGGCGGTGATCTTCTCGATCGGCATGGGCATCTGCATGGCGATGTCGGCCGCCGCGGTGGTCTCCGGCGAGCAGACCGTCGGCCACTTCGTGATGATCAATGCGCTGATGATGCAGCTGTCGATGCCGCTGAACTTCATCGGCACGCTCTACCGCGAGATCAAGCAGAGCCTCGTCGACATCGAGAGCCTGTTCGACATCCTCCATCGCCCCGCCGAAGTGGTCGATGCGCCGAACGCTCCGGCCCTGAAGATCTCCGAGGCGACCATCCGCTTCGAGGACGTGCGTTTCTCCTACGATCCGGAACGGGCGATCCTGAAAGGGGTCTCGTTCGAAGTCCCGTCGGGCCGGACGGTCGCCATCGTCGGCCCCTCGGGAGCCGGCAAGTCGACCATTTCGCGGCTGCTGTTCCGCTTCTACGACGTCTCCGGCGGCCGCATCCTGATCGACGGTCAGGACATCCGCGAGATCTCGCAGAAGAGCCTCCGGGCGGCGATCGGCATGGTTCCGCAGGACACGGTGCTGTTCAACGACACCGTCGCCTACAACATCCGCTACGGACGCCCCGACGCCTCCGACGCCGAGGTCGAGGAGGCGGCGGGGCTCGCCCAGATCTCCGACTTCGTCGAGCGCCTGCCCAAGCGCTACGACACGGAAGTCGGCGAGCGCGGCCTGAAACTGTCGGGCGGCGAGAAGCAGCGGGTGGCGATCGCCCGCACCATCCTCAAGGCGCCGCCGATCCTGATGCTCGACGAGGCGACCTCGGCGCTCGACACCCACACCGAGCGCGAGATCCAGGAGGCGCTCGACCGGGTGTCGAAGAACCGCACCACCCTGGTCATCGCCCACCGCCTGTCGACGGTGGTCAACGCCGACGAGATCCTGGTGCTCGACGGCGGCGTCGTCGCCGAGCGCGGCCGCCACGACGAGCTGCTCGAACGCGGCGGCCTCTACGCCTCGATGTGGGCTCGCCAGCGCGCCGCCGACGAGGCCCGCGAACGGCTGCGCGAGACCGAGGCGGAGGACGTCTTCCGCTCGCCGGCCCGCGAGGTTCCCGCGGAAGTCTGAGCCCGAGCCCGGCCGGAGGCGGAGAGGGCGCGACCCGTCCGCCTCTTTCCATCGCCGCCGATCCCGTATAGGTCGGAAGCGCCACAGCACGACGGCCCGTCCCGGCCGCATCTGGAGACCGGATTCATGGATTCCCTTCTGGCCACCGTCACCCGGGCGATTCCGCCGATCAACCGCGAGGGCTGGCCCTTCGTCGCGATCGCCGCCGTGCTGACCCTGGTCCTCGGCCACTTCTGGCAGCCGCTGTTCTGGATCCTGCTCGGCCTGACCATCTGGGTCGCCGCCTTCTTCCGCGATCCCGAGCGGGTGACGCCGATCGCCGAGGGGCTGGTCGTGTCGCCGGCCGACGGCCGCGTCTCCTTCGTCGGCCCGGTCGCGCCGCCCGCCGAACTCGGTCTCGCCGACGAGCGGATGCTGCGCATCTCGATCTTCATGAACGTCTTCAACGTCCATGTGAACCGGATGCCGATCTCCGGCCGGATCGACCGGATCGTCTACACCCCCGGCAAGTTCATCAACGCCGAACTCGACAAGGCGAGCGAGCACAACGAGCGCAACGGGCTGGTCATCTCCAATCCGCTCGGCACCTTCGCCTGCGTCCAGATCGCCGGCCTCGTCGCCCGCCGCATCGTGGTGTGGAAGCGCGACGGCGACGAACTCGCCGCCGGCGACCGCTTCGGCATGATCCGCTTCGGCTCGCGTCTCGACGTCTATCTGCCGCTCGGCACGACCCCCGCGGTCGCCGTCGGCCAGACCGCCATCGCCGGCGAGACCATCCTCGCCGACGTTTCCCAGCCGGTTCCGGCGCGGATGACGCGCCGCTCCTGAGGCGCCGAAAGGACGAGGAAAGGCCTCCCGATGAGCGATCTGTTTCCGCCGGTCGATCATCAGTCGGTGCGCACCGGCCGCCGCTTCCAGAGGCTGCGCTCGGTGCCGTTCCGGGTGGTGCTGCCCAATCTGGTCACCCTGCTGTCGCTCTGCGCCGGTCTCACCTCGATCCGCATGGCGCTCGAGGGCCATTTCGACTGGGCGGTCTGGGCGGTGGTCTTCGCCGCCGCGCTCGACGGCGTCGACGGCCGGGTGGCGCGCTGGCTGAAGGGCACCTCGCGCTTCGGCGCCGAGCTCGACAGCCTCGCCGACTTCGTCAACTTCGGCGTGGTGCCGGGGCTGCTGCTCTACATCTGGGAACTGAAGGACGCCGGGTCGTTCGGTTGGCTGGCGGTGCTCGCCTATGCGATCGCCATGGGTCTGCGCCTCGCCCGCTTCAACGTCGCCATCGACACCCCGAAGCCGGCGTGGCAGGCGAACTTCTTCGTCGGCATGCCGGCGCCGGCCGGCGCGATGACCGTGCTGCTGCCGCTCTATCTCTCGGCGATGTTCCCGATCGCACCGGGGCCGAGCATCGCCGGAGTGGTGGCGCTCTACACGCTGTTCGTCGCCTTCATGACCATCTCGACCATTCCGCCCTGGTCCGGCAAGAAGGTCGGCGCCCGGGTGCCGCGGGAAATGGTGATGCCGGTGTCGGTGGCGGTGGTGCTGTTCACCGCGACCCTGGTCAGCTATCCGTTCCCGATCCTGACCCTGCTCACCCTCGGCTACCTCGCCGCCATCCCCTTCGGCTGGCGCGCCTACAGGCGTCACCTCGCCGAGGATCGCGCCACGGCATCGGCCGAGGATCCGGCTCGCGAACCTTCGGGACAGGCGCCCGCCGAATCGCCGGACGCCTGATCGACACCTCCTTCCGAGGTCGGACCGCCGGGGCGGACGGTTCAGCGGTGCGCCGCGCGCCGCGCGATCGCCGCCACCCGGTCGGCGAGGCTGGCGCCGGGAAACGCCTGCCGAAGCGTCTGCAGCGCCTCCGCATCGGTCAGCGGCCGCAGGGTTTCGAGCAGCGCCCGCATCGCCGCGACCCTGTCTTCGATCTCCGCCGACCAGCACGCCGGATCGTGGCCGGGTGGGCATTCACCGAGACTCCTGCCGCCTGCGGCCGCCTCCGGCGGACCGCCGTGGTTCTTTCTCGTCATGTCGAACTCCTCCCGATCGCCCCGTCGGCGATCGCCCATCGCAGTTGCCGAAGCAAACATCGGACCACGCGGCGGCCGCCCCTTCTCCCGAGAGATCGGCCGCGCTCGATCCTGTCACGAATCGGCATACATGCGCCACATGGCCGAAGGACGACGGTTACCGGACCGTCCTCCCATCGTCCGCCTTTCCGGCCGCGGCTCGCCGCCCTATGTCGGAGAGGGAACCGAGGAGAGCTGGGATGCGCGACGACCGGACCGGAAGCCGTGAACGATCGGAGGGCATCGACCCGTCCACCACCGAGCCGATGCTCGCCGGCGGTCCGGGAGCCTTCCATCGCCAGCCGCTGATCCGGCTGTTGCTGGTCAACTGGCTGATCGGCGCCGGGGTCGCGCTGGTTCTGGTCACGGTGGTGTTGGTCACCGACACCGCCCGACTGCGCTCTCTGATGTTCGCCTCGTCCGACCCCTGGGTGCCGATGCTGCTGCTGTTCTTCGGCTTCTTCGTCACCATGTGCTCGGTGGCGATGGGCACCGCGATCATGATGCTGCCCTCCGACGACGACGACGAACCGCGCGGCGGCACCCGGGCGGTGGTCACGCCGACGGCCGAACCGGTGCCGCTCCGCGTCGTCGCCCGACCCCTCGGGCGCCACCGCCGAGCCAACTCGAGGCGGCTCGAGGAAATGTGATCAACGCATTGAAAAACAATGAGAAAAGCCGTCGTCTTCATGTGTGGTGACGATTGAATCTCCACATGAACTTCGCGGTCGTCGGCCCCCGGAATCTCCGGATGAACCGGAACCGCCGGACTCTCCACGTGAGGAACCGGAATCGTCACGTGAAGCGGCGGAATCGTCACGTGAAGCCGCTCCCGGTGAATCTCCGCATGAACCGCCGGCTCCGATCCGCGCCTCCGTCCGAGCGCCCGCGGCGTCGTCGGTCCGCCCGGTGTGCGCCGACCGCCCGGCGTCGCTTGAAAATCGCCACCGTCCGCGCGCACTGTGAGGCGACGACGCACGCATCAGGAGTCGAGCGATGAGCGAGACCGCCGCCTATCCCCGCGACATGATCGGCTACGGCCGCACGCCCCCGCATCCGCGCTGGCCGAACGGCGCCCGGGTGGCGGTCCAGTTCGTGCTGAACTACGAGGAGGGCGGCGAGAACAACATCCTGCACGGCGATGCCGCCTCCGAGGCCTTCCTCTCCGACGTGCTCGGCGCCCAGCCGTGGCCGGGCAAGCGTCACATGAACGTCGAGAGCATGTACGAGTACGGCTCGCGGGCCGGCTTCTGGCGGCTGTGGCGGCTGTTCTCCGCCCGCGAGATCCCGGTCACCGTGTTCGGGGTGGCGACCGCGCTCGCCCGCAATCCGGAAGCCGTCGCCGCGATGCGCGACGTCGACTGGGAGATCGCCTCCCACGGTCTGAAGTGGATCGACTACCGCGACTTCTCCCGCGACGAGGAGCGCCGCCACCTCCAGGAGGCGATCCGCATCCACACCGAGGTCACCGGCTCGCGCCCGCTCGGCTGGTACACCGGCCGCACCTCGGTCCACACCCGCGATCTGGTCAAGGAGGAGGGCGGATTCCTCTACGACAGCGACACCTACTCCGACGATCTGCCCTATTGGGAGGAGGGGCCGGCCGGGCCGCACCTGACCATCCCCTACACCCTCGAGACCAACGACATGCGCTTCGCCAACGCGCCCGGCTTCACCGAGGCCGAGCAGTTCTTCGGCTACATGCGCGACGCCTTCGACGTGCTGTGGGAGGAGGGGGCGACCGCACCGAAGATGATGTCGATCGGGCTGCACTGCCGGATCGTCGGGCGCCCGGCGCGGATCATGGCGCTCCACCGCTTCCTCGACCACATCGCCGCCCGCGGCGACGTCTGGATCGCCCGCCGCATCGACATCGCCTGGCACTGGCACGCCCACCACCGGCCGGGCTGAGCGCGGCCTCGGGACCCGCGCGCGGGCGGCTCACACCACCACGGTGAGCCGCTCGGCCGCCCGGGTGATGCCGGTGTAGAGCCAGCGGGCGCGGTGTTCGCGGAAGGCGAAGCTCTCGTCGAACAGCACGACGTCGTCCCACTGCGAGCCCTGCGCCTTGTGGACGGTCAGCGCATAGCCCCAGTCGAACTCGTCGGACTTGCGCCTGAGGGTGAACGGCATGTTCTCCTCGCCGCCCTCGAAGAAGGCCGGCAGGATCGACACCGAGACCTTGCGGCGGCTCTCCGTCTCCTCCGGGGTCAGCTCGAACTTGAGCATGCCGCCCTTCGGGTCCTTGACCCGCGAGACGCGGAACAGGCCGCCGTTCTGGATGCCCTTGGTCTTGTCGTTCCTGAGGCAGACCAGCTTCTCGCCGACCTCCGGGGTCGGGAAGGTGTGGCCGCGCAGTTCCCGGATGCGGCCGTTGTAGAGCCGCCGGGTCTTGTTCATCCCGACCAGCACCTGATCGGCGGCGAGGATCCGGTCGGCGGTGATGTCGCGGCGGCGGATGATCTTGGTCTCGCCGAAGTCGCCGACCGCGATCTCGCGGCCCTCGCGCACGTCCATCGACAGGCGGATGATCGGATTGTCGGCGGCCTGCCGATGCACCTCGGTGAGCATCACGTCGGGCTCGGCCTCGGTGAAGAAGCCGCCGCCCTTGACCGGCGGCAACTGGGCGGGATCGCCGAGCACCAGCGTCGGCTTGCCGAACGACAGGAGATCGCGGCCGAGTTCCTCGTCGACCATCGAGCATTCGTCGATGACGATCAGCGACGCCTTCGAGGCGTCCGACTGGCGGTTGATCGCGAAGGAGAGGGTCTCCTCCTCCTCCTCCTCGTCCTCCGCCGGCCGCTTCGGCCGATAGATCATCGAATGGATGGTCGACGCGCCCTCGCAGCCCTTGGAGCGCATCACCAGTGCCGCCTTGCCGGTGAAGGCGCCGAAACAGACGTCGCCGTCGATCCCCTCGGCGAGATGGCGGGCGAGCGTCGTCTTGCCGGTCCCGGCGAATCCGAACAGTCGGAACACCTGGGGGGACCCCGTCTTCAACCATCGGGCGATCTCGGAGAGCGCCCGTTCCTGTTCGCTCGACCAGTGCATTCCTCGTCCCGTCACGGCCCTACCGGCCGAATCCCGTTTCTCGGTCGCCGGCAGTCTGCCCGAGACGGAACAAAAAGGAAACAACTTTTGCGGGGAATCGGCCCGCCGTGCCCGCTGTCCCCACCGGAGGGTGCTCGGCCGGTCAGTTCCACCGTGCCAGGAAGACCAGCCACGCCGAACTGGTCACCACGCTCGCCACCGTGGTCATCACCACCGTGGCCGAGGCGAGCTTCTCGTTCGAGCGGAACTGGATGGCGATCATGTGGACGTTGATCCCGCTCGGCAGCGCCGCGATCAGCACCAGCGGTCCGATGTTCGACGCCTCCAGCCCGAACAGCAGGGCGATGCCGAGCACCAGGGCCGGCATCAGCGCCAGCTTGCAGACCGTCGAGGCGGCGGCGGTCGCCACTTCGCCCTTCACGCCGTGCGCCCACAGCGACATGCCGAGGGCGAACAGCATCACCGGGCTCGCCGCCTGGGCGATCAATCGGATCGGGCGGTCGATCAGATCCGGCAGGACGACGCCGGTGAAGCGGAACGTCGCGCCGGCGAGAATGCCGAGGACGATCGGCTGGCGGCCGACGTTGGCGAGGATCTGCAGCATCACCCGGAACGGCGAGCGTCCGTCGCCGCCCTTCACCTGCCGTTCGGCCCGCTCCATCAGGATCGTCGCCGTGGCCATCATGATCGGCATGTGGACCGCGAGCAGCAGCGACACGATCAGCACGCCGTGCTCGCCGTAGGCACGCTGGGCGAGCGGCAGGCCGACGAAGGCGGTGTTGGCGAAGGCGGACCCGATGCCGGCGATCACCGCGGTGTGCGGATCGCGCTTCAGCACCTTCGCGGCGAAGAGATGGCCGGCGGCCCAGGCGAGGAACGCTCCCGGAAAGTAGCAGGACCACAACGCCCACGGAGCGGCGGCGGTCATCTCCGCCGAGACGATCGTCTTGAAGATCAGGATCGGCAGCCCGACCTTGGCGGCGAATTCCGAGAGCCCCGCGCCCGCGGTGCGGCTGAGCACGCCGGTCGCCGCCAGCGTCCAGCCGAGCGCGATCAGGGCGAAGATGGGCAGGACGGTTTCGAGCGCGAAGGTCAACGGCGGTCTCCGGTCTCGGTCGGCGCGCGGCGGACCGGGGCGGGGCAGGGGACTGTCATCATATGACTAGGGGTTCCTACCATCTCTTTGCACCGGAGAGCACCGGGGCCGGGCGCAGGCCAGACCGGCGCCGTCGGGAGAGCGGCCGGCCGGGGAGGGCGCGATTTCCGGTCGGCCCTCTGGTCGAGGCGGCGGGAAGGCGCTATGTCGAACCAACTCTCTCGAAAGAAA
>CALFRR010000126.1 GCA_937919435.1 uncultured Alphaproteobacteria bacterium
CGGCCGGGCGCTGCGGGCCCGGCGTCCGCTGGTGTTGGCGACCGGCGCGGTGGTGCTGACCATTCTGGCGTTGAAGCTGCTGCCCCATTCGGGAAGCGAGCCGACCACCGCCCGCCTCGAGGAGCCGGCCGCTCCGACGGTCGTCGCGACCACCGACGGCCGCCCCGCCGACGCCGTCGCACGGACGACGCCCCCGACCTCCGTCGGCGAGACGCCGAAGCGCGAAGCGGCCGAGGCCCGGGCGACGAGCGGCACGGCCGAGGAACCGACGACCGGAACGACGACCGTGCCGAGCACCGCGCTGCTGTCGCCGTCGCCACGCCGCGCCGACGAGATGCGGGCGCCGGCGATCGACCGCAGTCTGCTCTCCGTCCCGGAAACCACCGGATCGATCCCGCCGCAGGCCGCCCGCGCGCCGATCGCGGCGCCGGCCGCGACCGTCGATCCGGCGAAGACCGCGACCACGCCGCCGGCCGCGGACCCGATCCCGGCTCCCGCCGCGCCGACGGCGACCCCTCCGGCTCCCGCGGTTCCGGCGGCGAGCCCGGCGGCCCTCGCCGAACCGCCGGCGGCGATCGGCTCGGACGCGCTGCGCCGGGCGGCCCGCTCGGGCGACCCGAAGGCGGCGTTCGAGATCGGCATGCGGTTCGCCGAAGGGCGGGGCATCCCGACCGATGCGAAGCAGGCGTTCGACTGGTACCGTTTCGCCGCCGAGGCGGGATCGGTGCCGGCGCAGTATCGGCTGGCGGTCGCCTACGAGAAGGGCCTCGGCGTCGTCCGCGACAGCGAACAGGCGAAGCGCTGGTACACGACCGCGGCGGAAGCCGGCAACGTCCGGGCGATGCACAATCTCGGCGTGCTGTGGGCCAACGCCCGCGACATGAACGCGGCGATCCCGTGGTTCCAGAAGGCCGCCGACCGCGGTCTGAAGGACAGCCAGTTCAATCTCGGGATCATCCACGCGCTCGGCTCCGGGGTCCGCCAGGATCTCGCCGTGTCGTGGAAGTGGTTCGCGCTGGCCGCCCGCCAGGGCGACAAGGAGGCCGAGAAGAAGCAGGGCGAGATCGCCCAGCATCTCGACCGGGTGACCCTGGCGACCGCCCGGATGGCGGTGCAGACCTGGGTTCAGCAGCCGGTCGATCAGGCCGCCAACGACGAAGCGTCGGTGTGGGTCGAACCGAAGCCGGTGCCGCAGGCCGCTGCGCCGGTCGAGCCCTCGACCGCGACCGTCGCCCGGGTGCAGCAGTCGCTGAAGGTCGCCGGCTTCTATTCCGGCCCGCCCGACGGCGCGATGAGCGCCAGGACCCGCGCCGCGATCAAGGCCTGGCAGAAGAAGGCCGGTCTGCCGCAGACCGGCGAGATCGACGCCCGTCTGATCGCCGGCCTCGGCGGCGGGCGGTCGCTCTGACGGATGCCCGATCCGGCGGCGTGCCGGTTCTCGGGCGTACCGGTCCTCAGGCGTGCCGGAGATCGGCGGGAACGGTCCGGCCGATCTCGGCGGCGCGGACCCGCATGACCAGGGTCAGGGTGATACCGCGCACCCCGAGGAAACCGAGGAAGGCCGCCCACAGGCCGTGATTGCCGAACAGTGGGACCAGGACCGCCACCGCGACGAGGAAGGCGGCGAGCGAGACCAGCATCATCCGCGCCATGTCGCGAGACCAGGTGGCGCCGATGAAGACGCCGTCCATCTCGAAGGCGACCACCGCCACCAGCGGCGTCGCCGCCGCCCAGGGCAGATAGACGAGCGCTTCGGCGACGACCTCCGGGACGGTGGTGATCCATCCGATCAGCAGCGGACCGGCGAGAGCGATCGTCGCCGACGCGGCGGCGGCGAGGGTCAGCGCCCAGGCGAGAGTCAGCTTCAGCGCCCGATCGAAGGCCCGGCGGTCGCCGGCCCCGATCGCTCGGCCGACGAAGGTCTCGGCGGCGGCGGCCAGCCCGTCGAGGAAATAGCCGGCGAGCAGGAAGAACTTCTCGAGAACCGCATTGGCCGCCAGCAGGACCTCGCCGAGGCCGGCGCTCTGGCGCGAGAACCAGACGAAGGCACCGAGCAGGGCGAAGGAACGGATCATGATGTCGCGGTTGAGCGAGGCCATCGCCCGGAGCCGCGGCCAATCGAGCACCTCGCGCCGCCCCGGCCAGACGCGTCCGCGATCGTGGATCACGAGCACTCCGGCGCCTGCGGCGAGCGCCACCGCCTCGGCGATCACGCCCGCGACCGCCACGCCGACGACGCCGTGGCCGAGGACCGCGCCGAACAGCAGCGCCAGACCGATGTTGACGCCGTTGAGGATCGTCTGCAGGACGAGGCCGGTGCCGGCCCGGCCGAGGCCGAGCAACCAGCCGAACAGGGCGAAGTTGGCGAGCGCCAGCGGTGCGCCGAACAGGCGGATCCGGGCATAGGTACGGGTCGCCTCCTCGACCGCCGCACCGCCGCCGACGAAGGCGACGCCGATCTCGACGTAGGGCAGGGTCAGGAGCACCACGACGAGGCCGCCGGCCAGCGAGGTGACGAGCGCGCGGAGCAGCACCGCCCCGGCCTCGCGGCCGTCGGCACGGCCCATCGCCTGGGCGGTCAGGCCGGTGGTGCCGGCGCGCAGGAAATAGAACACCGAGAAGACGAGGTCGCAGAGCACCGAGCCGAGCGCCACCCCGCCGATCGCCGCGGCATCGCCGACCCGACCGACCACCGCGGTGGCGACGAGCCCGACCAGGGGCGTGGTCAGATAGCCGATGGTCATCGGCGCGGCGATCGAGAAGACCTCGCGATGGCCGAGTTCGGGCGACCGCGTCGAGGCGGTCACTTGACCCGCCCGCCGAGCCGGAGCAGCAGCCAGACCGGCACGACGATCACCGCCCCGATCACCAGGAGCCGCAGACCACCGGAGAAGGCGCCGAAACCGAGAGCGATCACCCGATCGACGAAGCGATCGAAATCGACGACGAGGCGGTGGATCAGCGCGAAGGGATCGAGCCCGATGGTGTCGAGGACGAAGCCGACGACCAGGGACAGAGTGACCAGCCAGAGCAGCGTCCTGACCGGCGAGCCTCCGAAGATCCGGGCGAGGAAGGTGCGATCCATCTGGTCGAGCGTCTCCGCGGGCGACGACTTCGGCCCGTCGCGGGCCGGTTTCCGCCTCTTACCACGCACGAGCCGACCGGGTCGAGGCCGCGGCGGGGTTTACGCCGGGCGGCCGATGGAGGATGAGAGCACATCGCGAACCATCGACCGGCCACCATGACCGACGCTCCCTCCGCGCTCTTCCAGCTCTCCGGCGATCCCACCGCCGACCGGCGGCTCGAATTCGCCCGCGATCTCGCCGCGTCCGGCCGGCCGGGCGAGGCCGCCGATCTGGCGCGTCAGGCCCTCGAACTGGCGCCGGGCTGGGCGGTCGGCTGGTTCGTGCTCGCCGATGCGTCGGAGGCCGCCGGAGCGCGGGAAGAGGCGATCGCCGCCTACGAAGAGGCGCTGCGGCTCGATCCCGCAGACCGTTGCGGCGCGGCGCTGCGGCTCGCCCGCCTCGGCGCACGCGATCTGCCGGCCGACACCACCGCCCATGTCCGCGCCCTGTTCGACGACTACGCGCCGCGCTTCGAGGCGTCGCTGGTCGGGGCGCTCGACTATCGCGCGCCCGCCCTCCTCGCCGAGGCGGTCGAACGGGCGTCGCCCGGCCGGCGCTTCGCCCACGCGCTCGACCTCGGCTGCGGCACCGGCCTGATGGGACGGGCGATCCGGGCGCGGGTCGACCGACTCGACGGCGTCGATCTCGCCGCCGAGATGGTCGCCCGGGCCCGCGCCGGCGGCGGCTACGACCGGCTGACGGTCGGCGAACTCGCCGCCGATCTCGCGGAACGCCCGGCGGCCGGCCACGATCTGGTCACCGCCGCCGACGTCTTCTGCTACTTCGCCGACCTGACGGCGGCCTTCGCCGGGGTCGCCAGGGTGATGACCGCCGGCGGACTGTTCGCGCTCTCGGTCGAACGCGGCGAGGCGACCGGGCAGACGGCGGCGGTGGCGATCGGCGAAGGGCTGCGCTTCGCCCACCGTGAGGCGCATCTCTCGATGGCGGCCACCGCCGCAGGGCTGGTCGGGCTCGGCTTCGAGCCGGTGACGCTGCGACGCGACCGCGGGGCGCCGGTGATCGGCACGCTCGCCCTCTTCACGAAGACGTGATCTCTCCGGCCGTCACATGAACCGAAGCTGAACGGGCCGGTCAGCATCGATTGAGCCGCGCCGGTGCATCTTCTCACCACGACGCCCGGCGAGACCTGCCGGACGCGTTCCTCCGGTTTCCGAGATGCCCATGACAACCGCCCGCACCGCTCTCGCTCTCCTGACCGTTCTCGGCACGGCGGCGCTCGCCGGCTGTCAGACGACCGAGGAAGACGTCTATTGGGGGTCCGAGACCACCGTCTACCGGTCCGGTTATCCGGCGCCGCGGTCGCGGACGGTCTGGGTCGACGACGACCCGGTGATCTATGGCGCGCCGCGCTACCGCGACGGCTACTACCGCCCCGCTCCGCCGCCGCGGTATGCCCGCCCGGCACCGCCGCCGCCGCGTTACGACCGGCCGGCGCCCCCGCCGCCGCGCTACGATCGGCCGGCCCCTCCGCCGCCACAGCCGCACCAGAGCCGGCCGACCCCCGGCGTGGTCACGCCCGGAATGGGACCGATCGGCAATCCGGGTACGCAACCGGGCGGCCGGCGCGGACCGAACGGCGAGTGGATCCCGAACTGACCGTTCCGACGCGTTCCGCCCTTTCGACACCACGATCCGGGCGCATCATTCCCATCACGACGGACAGCCGACCGGCTTCGGCACCCGACAAGGGAGATCCGACATGAAGAAGCTCCTCACCGCCCTCCTGGCAGCCGTCACGCTGGCGACCTCCTATGCCCCGGCCGATGCCCAGGACTGGCGCTATCGCCGCCCGGGCGGCTACTACCATCACCACCATCGCGGTGGCGGCGGCGATGCGGCCGCGGCGGCGGCGGTCGGCCTCGTCGGGGGCCTGATCCTCGGCGGTATCGCCGCCCAGGCGTCGCAGCCGTCCTATGTCTACGACGACGATCCGGTGGTGGTGCGCCGCCGCCCGGCCCGCGTCTACGAAGAGGACGTGGTGGTGGTCCGCCGCGCCCGCCCCTACGTGCCGCGCTGCCGGACCTTCATCAAGTACGACATGTACGGCCGTCCCTACGAGTACAAGGACTGCGACTGATCGACGACCGGTCGCGTCCTCCCCCTGCGCGACCCTGCTTCGACGAGCGACGGCCGGATGCTGCCCCATCCGGCCGTCATCGTCTTCCACCCTCGACGGCGGCCCCGGCTCGGGCTACCTCGGAGGGGTGAACGACGCACCCGCCCCTCCCCTGCCCGACCGCTTCGCCGGCTGGTTCCGGTCGATGGGCTGGACGTTGCGCCCCCATCAGGCGGCGCTGCTCGACGCGGCCCGCGACCGACGCTCGGTGCTGCTGGTCGCCCCGACCGGCGCCGGCAAGACGCTCGCCGGCTTCCTGCCCAGCCTCGTCGCGCTCGCCGAACGGGGCCCACGGCCGGGCCGCGGCGGCATCCACACGCTCTACGTCTCGCCGCTCAAGGCGCTCGCCGTCGACGTCGCCCGCAACGTCGAACGGCCGATCGCCGCGATGGGCCTGCCGATCCGGCTGGAGACCCGCACCGGCGACACCCCGGCCCACAAACGGCAACGCCAGAAGTGGGATCCGCCGGACATCCTGATGACCACGCCGGAACAGGTGGCGCTGCTGCTCGGGGCGCGCGAGGCGAAGGACCTGTTCGGCGGGCTCGAGGTGGTGATCTTCGACGAGCTGCACAGTCTCGTCACCTCGAAGCGCGGCGATCTGCTCGCCCTCGACCTCGCCCGGCTGCGGCGGCTGTCGCCCGGCCTCAGGGCGGTCGGCCTGTCGGCGACGGTCTCAGACCCGAACGAACTCGCCGCCTGGCTGGTGCCGCAGGTCGCCGGCGGACCTCGCCGCGAGGCCGATCTGGTGACCGCCGCGGGCGGGGCGAAACCGGAGGTCACGATCCTCCCCGCTCGGGAGCGAATTCCGTGGGCCGGCCACCTCGCCCGTCACGCCGTGCCGGACGTGCTGGAGGCGATCGCCGCGGCGCGGACCGCGATCGTCTTCGTCAACACCCGGGCCCAGGCCGAACTGGTGTTCCAGGACCTGTGGTCGGCCAACGACGCGGGGCTCCGGATCGCCCTGCACCACGGCTCGCTCGACGTCGCCCAGCGGCGGAAGGTCGAGGCGGCGATGGCGGCGGGCGGCGGGCCCGGCGGGCTCGATGCGGTGGTCGCCACCTCGACCCTCGATCTCGGCATCGACTGGGGCGACGTCGA
>CALFRR010000127.1 GCA_937919435.1 uncultured Alphaproteobacteria bacterium
CGCGCGCTGGCGGTGCGACGGTGGTGCTGTCGCTGGCGCCGTTCCGGCCGCTTCCCGCGGAGAGCTTCGCCGACGTCGACGTGCTGCTGGTCAACGCCGGAGAAGCGGCCGATCTCGCCGGCCATCTCGGCATCGCCACCGATGCGGCGACCCCGGCGGCGACGCTCGCGGCGATCGCCCGTCGGCTCGATCTCCTGGCGGTGGCGACCCTCGGACCGGACGGCGCGGTGGCGGCCTCCCCCGACGGCGGGACGATCGCGGTGCCGGCGCTGCCGGTGACGCCGGTCGACACGACCGGCGCGGGAGACACGTTCGGCGGGGTGTTCGCGGCGGGATTGTCGCTCGGATCCGATCGACGCACCGCCCTCGCCCGGGCGGCGGTCGCCGGATCGCTCGCCTGCACCCGGCTCGGCGCCCAGGCGGCGATGCCGACCGCGGCGGAGATCGACGCGGCGATGGCGGCGCGGGGCTGACGAAGCCGGATCGGGGCGGTCCTCGGTCCGTCCGCGGTCTCGCGGGCGGTCTCCCGCCGGAGCCGCCCCGGACCGGGAATCACTCGGCGGTGACGGGCGAAGTGCGGCCGATCGAACCGGTGGTCGCCGGATCGACGAGACGAGAGGCGCCGACTCCCTGGACCACGAGGACGATCGCGAGAATCAGTCCCACGGCGAGAATGCGGGAATCGAAGATCCGATGCATGAGTGCGGTCTCGGTCGTCGGTGAAAGGGAGGGCGACGGCGATCGGCACGGGGTCGATACCCCTCCGATCTCGGCCCCCGGCGGTTAACGGAAGGTTGACGAGCCGGCCGCCGGGTCCGGATTTCTACTGCAATGCAGCAGACGCGGAGACGCATGGCCGTGCCGGCCCGGCGGGCGACGCGCGGACGACCGACCCGGGGCGCCGTGGGTCCGCGGCCTCGAAGCGGTCGACGCATCGCCGAGGGTGGGCTAAGAGGGCGCCATGCTCGTCGTCACCGATCTCACCTTCCGTATCGCCGGCCGCACCCTGATCGAGGGGGCGAGCGTGGTCGTGCCGACCGGCGCCAAGGCCGGTCTGGTCGGCCGCAACGGCACCGGCAAGACCACGCTGTTCCGCCTGCTGACCGGCGAATGGTCGGCCGAGTCGGGCGACGTCCGGATCCCCAAGGGGGCGCGGATCGGCCAGGTGGCGCAGGAGGCGCCGGGCAGCGCGATCACCCTGATCGACTTCGTGCTGGCGGCCGACAGGGAGCGGGCGTCGCTGCTCGCCGAGGCCGAGACCGCCACCGATCCCGCCCGGATCGGCGAGATCCACGCCCGCCTCGCCGACATCGGCGCCCATTCGGCGGAATCCCGGGCGGCGACCATCCTCGCCGGCCTCGGCTTCTCGCACGAGGCGCAGCTTCGGCCGTGCTCGGACTTCTCCGGCGGCTGGCGGATGCGGGTGGCGCTCGCCGCGGTGCTGTTCTCCGAGCCGGACCTGCTGCTGCTCGACGAGCCGACCAACTATCTCGACCTCGAGGGCACGCTGTGGCTCGAGGACTACGTCCGCCGGTATCCGCATACGGTGGTGATCATCTCGCACGACCGCGATCTGCTCGACACCGCGGTCGACATGATCGTCCACCTCGACCAGGGCAAGCTCGTCGCCTATCGCGGCGGCTACACCTCGTTCGAACGGCAGCGCCGCGAGAAGATGATCCTGAACCAGAAGGCGAAGGAGAAGCAGGACGTCCAGCGCGCCCATCTCCAGGCCTTCGTCGACCGCTTCCGGGCCAAGGCGACCAAGGCCAGGCAGGCGCAGAGCCGGCTCAAGGCGATCGCCCGGCTGGCGCCGATCGACGTGATGGTCGAGGAGCACTCGGCGCCGATCTCGTTCCCGCAGCCGGTGCACCGCCTGAGCCCGCCGATCCTGGCGCTCGACGACGTCACCGTCGGTTACGAACCGGGAAAGCCGATCCTGAAGAAGATCGGGCTCCGAATCGACGAGGACGACCGGATCGCCCTGCTCGGCTCGAACGGCAACGGCAAATCGACCTTCGCCAAGCTGATCGCCGGTCGGCTGGAGCCGTTCTCCGGCCGGGTCTCGGCGGCGTCGCGGCTGTCGGTCGCCTATTTCGCCCAGCATCAGCTCGACGAACTGCGGCCGAGCGAGACGCCGGTCCAGCACGTCCAGCCGCTGATGCCGGATGCGCCGGAGGCTCGGGTGCGCTCGCGGGTCGCCCAGATGGGTCTGTCGACCAGCCGGATGGACACGCCGGCGGAGAACCTGTCGGGCGGCGAGAAGGCGCGGCTGCTGATCGGGCTCGCCGCCTTCCACGGCCCCAACCTGCTGATCCTCGACGAGCCGACCAACCATCTCGACATCGACAGCCGCGAGGCGCTGGTCCATGCGCTGAACGACTACGAGGGGGCGGTGATCCTGATCAGCCACGACCGCCATCTGGTCGAGGCGACCGCCGACCGGCTGATCGTCGTCGCCGACGGGACGGTGAAGGAATTCGACGGCGACATCGACGACTACCGCCGGCTGGTGATCGAAGGCCCCGCGGCGCCGCCCTCCGGTCCGAAGACCGAGGAACCGGCGCGCCCCACGGCACTCGACCGGCGGCGGGCGGCGGCGGCGCTGCGCGAGAGTCTGGCGCCGCTCCGGAAGAAGATCCGCGACACCGAATCGGCGATCGAGAAGGCGCAGGCCGACATCGCGCGGCTCGACCAGGAGCTCGCCGACCCCGACCTGTTCACCCGCGATTCGGCCCGCGGCACGAAACTGATGAAGACCCGCTCGGACCGCGAGAAGGCGCTCGCCGAAGCCGAGGAGCGGTGGCTCGAACTCTCCGCCGAGTACGAAGCGGCGGAACGGGCGGCGCTCGACGAGTGAAGGCTCACCCCGCCGACGGCGACGCTCCGCCGACGATCTCGGCGATCAGCGCCTCGTAGGCGTCGGCCGCCCGGTCGACCGAGAAGTCGGCGGCGCGGGCGATGCGCGGGGCGGGGTCGCCGGGGGCGGCCAGTGCGGCGGCGAGCCCCGCGGCGAGTCCCTCGACGTCGTCGATCCCGACCAGCGTCCCATAGGCGGGATCGCTCAGGATCTCGAGCGGCCCGTCGCAGGCGGTGGCGACCACCGGCAGGCCGGCGGCGAGCGCCTCGACCACGACGTTGCCGAAGGCCTCCCGGCGCGAGGAGAGCGCCAGCACCTTGGCTTCGCCGTACCGGCGCCAGGGTTGCGATTCGTATCCGGGGAGGTCGACCCGATCGGCGACGCCGAGATCGCGGGCGAGCCCGGCGAGACGGTCGCGCTCCTCGCCCTGCCCGAGCACGACCAGCCGGGCGGCGGGGCGATCGAGGCGGGCGAAGGCCCGGATCAACGTGTCGAAGCCCTTGATCGGAATCAGTCGGCCGACCGCCAGCACCACGTCGGCGCGGGCGGCGAGATCGGCGGCGGTCGGCACCGGGTCCGGGGTCTTCGCGAAGATCGGATTGTAGATCCGCCGGCAGCGGGTGGGACTGCCGCCCCAGAGATCGACGACGTTGCGCCGGAGCCCGTCGGAGACGCAGATGGTCCGTGCGGCGAGCCGGGTCAGGACCGAGGTCAGCGGGAACTTGGCGCGACTGAGCCGGCCGGTCTCGTTCTCCCGGTAGCCGTGGTAGGAGACCACCACGCGGGTCGATCTCGGGCCGAGGGTGACGGCGGCGATCGCCTTCAGATCGCAGGCGCCGACCGCGGAGAAGACGACGTCGATCCGGCGTCGGCGGAGAATGCCGGCCAGTTCGGCGATTCCGGCGGTGTGCGATCGGCCGAGCACCTCCACCGGCACGGCCGGATCGAGATAGTCGGCGTTGTCGGGCGATTCGAAGTCGACGGCGAAGGTGACGTCATGGCCACGACGGGCGAGCGCGCCGGCGATCACCGCCCAGACGCGCTCCGCTCCGCCCCCCGAGAGTGACGGCGTATAGAAGAGAAGCCGCCGCGGTTCCATCCCGCTCCTTCCCATCGGTCTCGGCCTCGCCGCTCGGTCCGCCGCGAGACCTTCGCACCGCCCCGTCCGGCCGCCGTACGGGGAGCCACTTCCGGATCCCGGCTTCGATAGCACGACGCCGATGATGCACCACGAAAAACCGCTCGCGTCACCTCCGTCGCCCCCCTCATCCGCTCGCCGCCCCCCGGATGCGGGAGATCGACGCTCAGGCGACGCCGCGCAAGTACGTGCCGATCAGCCGCTCGGCCAACGCCTCGGCCGCCGCGGAAGTGACGAACCCCAGTTTGCCGCGCCCCGCGAGAACCGCGATGCCGTGCACCGAGGCCCACAGGACCTCGATCGACGAAGCGATCACTTCCGGGTCGGCCCGGCCGGTGAAGGCCGGAGCGGCGGCGATCCGGACCGCTTCGACCAGACCGGCGATCCGCTCGAGCTGCCAGCGGGGCACCGGACGATCGTTCTCCGCCCGCCACTCGAAGACCAGCGCCCACAGTTTCGGCCGGGTCGAGGAGAAGCGGATGTAGCGGCGGGCGATCTCGACCAGACCGGCGGTCGGGTCGGCCGGCAGGCCGGGCGCGAAGAGGGTCGAACGGAGGTCGTCGACCACCCGCGCGGCGACGTGCAGGACGATGTCGTCGAGATCGCGGAAGAGATTGTAGACGGTGCCGACGGAACAGCCGAGTTCGGCGGCGACGCGGCGCACGGTCAGCCCGGCGACCCCGTCGGCGACGACGATGTCGTGGGCGAGCGCCACCGCGCGGGTCCGCATCTCCTCGTGGCTCAGTTTCATGCGCCGCGGCATAGCCTCGTCGCTCTCCCTCGGGTGGTCCATTCGGTCGACCCATTGTGGTGAGCGATGTTCAGTATGGCAAGCGGCGAGCCCGTCGCGATCACCCGATTCCGCCCGCGGCACGCCCTGCACCGGCCCTCCGCGGCTCTTCGGGCGAAGGGGATCCGGTCAGGCCTTCTTGACGAAGCGGCCGTGCTCGTCCTCGGCCCAGTAGGTGCAGGCGTGACCGGCGTCCTTGAAGCCCTTCCAGTGGCCGCGGGCTTCGACCAGGGCTTCCGGATCGTTGCCGTCGAAGACCAGCACCAGACGCTCGTAGCCGGCGAGGTCGGCGGGCGGGGCGGCGCGATCGACCAGGAAGCGGACGGTGGCGAGCCCGCGCTCGGCGGGATCGTCGGTCAGGAGAATCGGCAGATCGGCCGGGTCGGCCTCGCGGGAGGTGCCGTGCGGCAGGAAGGAATCGTCGCGATAGGTCCACAGATGGGTGTCGAGCGCGTCGCGCCGTTCGGTGCTCCCCGCCTGGACCGCCGTCTTCCAGCCTCGCTCGACGCACTTCTCGAGCAGACCCGGCAGGATCTCCTCGAGGCTGCGACGCTGCAGATGGTAGAAGAGGACTTCGGTCACCGGCGATCACCCGAGACGTTCCACGGCGGTTCCGTCGGCCGGGGCGAAGCGACGCGGCTCCGCCCCGGCCCACGGGATCACTTCTCGTAGTGGTCGGCGACCAGACGGTCGAGCAGGCGGACACCCCAGCCGGAGGTCCAGGCCTTGTTCAGCTCGGTCGCCGGGCTGCCCATGGCGGTGCCGGCGATGTCGAGATGGGCCCACGGCACGTCGCCGACGAAGCGCTTGAGGAACTGCGCCGCGGTGATCGAGCCGGCGTCGCGACCGCCGGTGTTCTTCATGTCGGCCCAGGTGCTGTCGATCAGCTTGTCGTAGTCGGCCGACAACGGCATCCGCCAGACGCCCTCGCCGGTCGCGTTGCCGGCGGCGGCGAGGCGCTCGGAGAGTTCGTCGGAGTTGGAGAAGAGACCGGCGTTGAGCTTGCCGAGCGCCACCAGGATGGCGCCGGTCAGAGTGGCGAGATCGACGATGAAGGCCGGCTTGATCTCTTCCTTGACGTGCCAGAGCAGGTCGGCGAGGACGAGACGGCCCTCGGCGTCGGTGTTGATCACTTCGATGGTCTGTCCGGACAGCGAGGTGACGATGTCGCCGGGCCGCTGGGCGTTGCCGTCGGGCATGTTCTCGACGAGGCCGACGGCGCCGACCACGTTGACCTTGGCCTTGCGGGCGGCGAGCGCCTGGATCAGGCCGGTGACCACGGCGGCACCGCCCATGTCGCCCTTCATGTCCTCCATGCCGGCGGCCGGCTTGATCGAGATGCCGCCGGAATCGAAGACCACGCCCTTACCGACGAAGGCGATCGGGGCATCGTCCTTGTCGCCGCCGTTCCAGCGCATGATCAACACCCGCGGCGGGCGCACCGACCCTTGTGCGACACCGAGCAGAGCGCCCCAACCGGCCTTCCGCATCTCCTTCTCGCCGATCACCTGGACCTCGACGCCGAGCTTCTCGAGCTTGCCGGCGCGCTTGGCGAACTCCTCGGTGCCCAGCACGTTGGCCGGCTCGCTGATCAGTTCGCGGGTGAGCTGGACACCGTCGGCGACCGCCGAGGTGCGCGCCCAGGCCTTCTTGGCGGCTGCGTGGTCGGCGACGGCGAGGGTGACGGCGAGCTTCTCGGCGCCGTCCTCGTCCTTCTTCTTGGTCTTGTAGCGGTCGAAGCTCCAGGCCCGCAGCCGGACGCCGAGGCCGACGTCGGCGGCCTGCGCGGCGGTGATCGCGACGCCGTCGGCGCGCTCCAGCAGAACCGTGACCGCGGCGGCGCGGGCTTCGACCAGCCTGGCGGCGATCGCCCCACCGAGACGGGCCCAGTCCTTCTCCACGAGTTCCGTGGGCGTGCCGAGGCCGACGAGCAGAACCCGGTCGAGATCGAGACCTATCGGAGCGACCACGTCGAGGAGGGCGAAACGCTTGCCCTTGTACGCCGCCTTCTCGATCGCACGGCCGAGGAAGCCGCTCGTCGCCGCGTCGAGGGCAGCGGCCGCCGGCGGCAGCACGAGGTCCTCGGCGACGAGGACGACGAGCGTGCCGGTCGTCGGGACGGCGGGTTTGGCGAAGGCGATCGTGGGTTGCGTCATCTGGAAATTCTCCGGCGGGCGAGAACGGGCGCGGAGGTGAATCGCCGAAAACCGGCGCCGCGGCCCTGTGTCGAGTGCTCAACATGGGACGTCCGAGCCGTCGCGGCAAGCCGCGGCAGCGTGGCAACGGCGCATCAACGGTTCGTCAACCATGTTTCCGAACCGTTGCTTAGCCATTCCGCGCTTGGATGGAGGATGGGGAAATGGGATGACGGGCCACCTCCACCGGCCGGTGGAGGGGAGCGGCGCCGGACGCCGGGGAGGACGACGGAAGAAGCATGCGGCTCATCGAGCGATACATCTTCCGACGGGCGGCAGGCGGTTTCGTCCTCACCCTCGGCGCTCTGGTCGGAGTCGTCTGGGTCACCCAGGCGCTCCGGCAGATGAACATCGTCACCGCCAAGGGTGCCGCACTGCTCGTCTTCCTCGAGATCACGCTGCTCGCCCTGCCCTTCCTGATCATCGTCGTGGCGCCGTTCGCGCTGTTGATCGCGCTCGTCCAGACCCTGTCGGCGTTCAACGCGGAGAGCGAGCTGGTCGTGCTCAACGCTTCCGGCGCGTCGCGTTTCGTCGTCCTGCGACCGCTGATGATCCTCGCGACGATCGTCTCGCTGACCATGCTCGGGCTGTCGGCGACGGTCTCGCCGTCGGCGCTCCGGCTGTTGCGGGAGGAGCTGACCAAGGTCAACGTCGATCTGGTCGCCAACATCGTCCAACCCGGCCGGTTCGTCGCGCTGGAGGGCGGCCTGACCTTCCACATCCGCAACCGGGCCGGCGACGGCTCGCTCGGCGGGTTGTTCATCGACGACCAGCGCGATCCGGAGACCGGCTTCACCTACATCGCCGAGCGGGCGGCGATCGTCTCGATGTTCGGCAAGACCCTGCTGGTCATGCAGGACGGCGTCATCCAACGGCGCGCCAACAAGGACGGCAATCTCGCGCTGATCGATTTCCAGTCCTACGCCTTCGATCTGTCGAATCTCACGTCGCAGTCGGTGGCGCCGAGTTTCCGACCGAGCGAACGACCGACCGAAGAACTCTGGGAGCGCATGGCCGAGGACCTCTCGGCCGATCCGAAGGCGGCGCGCGACCAGACCCGCTTCCGCGCCGAGTTCCACGACCGTCTGTCGCAGCCGCTGCTGCCGCTCGCCTTCGCGATCGTCGTGTTCCTGGCGCTCGGCGACGCGCGGACCACCCGCCAGGGACGCGGTTCGGCGATCGTCGGTACGATTCTGATCGCCGCTCTGGTGCGTGGCGGGCATTTCGCCGCATCGAGCGCCGCCGGCACCTCGCTCCTCGGGGTCGTCGCGGTCTACGGCATCTCGGCGGCGACCATCGTCGGCGGTCTCGCGCTGATCGCCAGCGACCGGTCGGTGACGGTTCCGCGTCCCGTCGAATGGGCGGCGGAGCGGGTGGGCGACGTCTGGGCGGCGCTCGCGGCTCGGTTCGGCGGAGGTGCGGCATGATCGGACCGACGCTCGGACGCTACTTCGGCCGGAGAATCGCCAGCTCGATCCTGGCGATCTTCACGATCGCCTTCACTATCGTGTTCCTGTTCGACTTCCTCGACATGGTCCGGGCCAACGTCGACCGGCCGAACTTCGCGGTCGGGACGGTGCTCGCCGCCTCGTTCTTCCGGATCCCCAGCTTCTCCGAACAGGTTCTGCCCTTCGCCACCCTGTTCGGCGCGATGGCGGCGCTGCTCGCCCTGTCGCGGCGGCTGGAACTGGTGGTGGCGCGGGCCGCGGGCATCTCGGTCTGGCAGTTCATGACGCCGCCGGTGGTGGTCGCCGTGGTGCTCGGGATCGTCTCGTCGACGCTCTACAATCCGCTCGCCGCGGCGCTCAAGGAACGCTCCGACACGCTGCTGCTCGAACTGTCGGGGGGCGAGAAGAAGGCGCTGCTCGACGACGCCGGTGAAATCTGGTTCCGCCAGGACGGCAAGGACGGCGAAGCGATCGTCCACGCCAAGCGGGCGGCCGACCGCGGCCTCAGACTCGCCGACGTGACCTTCTTCGCGTTCGAGAAGACCGGGCGATTCCGCGAGCGGATCGAGGCCACCACGGCCGAATGGCAGGAGGGCCAGTGGCTCCTCTCCGAGGCCCGGGTGTTCGCCGTCGGCGCCGATCCACAACATTTCGCGACCTATTCCGTCGCCACCCGACTGAAGCGCGAGCAGGTCGGCGACAGCCTCGCCGAGCCCGCCACGGTGTCGTTCTGGGCGCTGCCCGCCTTCATCGAAACGGCCCGCAACGCCGGACTTCCGGCCTTTCAATTCGAGTTGCAATATCAACTGCTTCTCGCGCGGCCGCTGCTCCTGGTGGCGATGGTGGCGATCGCCGCGACGGTTTCTCTCAGAGTGTTCCGGTTCGGCAACATAGGTCGCATGATTCTCGGTGGCGTCGTCGCGGGCTTCGTGCTTTATGTCGTCGGAGAGGTCGCACGCGGGCTCGGCGGAGCGGGAATGGTCCCGCCTTTCCTCGCAGCCTGGTCTCCCGCCGTAGTCGCATCGTCGATGGGCTTCACCATCTTGCTGTATCTGGAGGACGGTTAGTCATGGTTCGTGCCGTCCCCGATCGGCACCCCGCCCCCAGACCCGCGGCGTACGACGGCCGGGGTTCTCGCGCGGCCATGCCCGACATCCGTACGCACGGCGGGTCCATCCTCGCCCGTGCCAAGCGGCGAGCGTCGAGCGGCGTGGCGATCGGCCTCCTTCTGCTCGTCCTTCCGATGCTCGGCGTCGCTTCGCCGACGGCCGCTCTCGCCGCTTCCAAGCCGGCGAAGCCCGTCGCCGTGCCGCAGGCTCCGGTGAGCGCACCGGTCGCGATCCCAGGGACGCGCGACGAGCACATGGTGGTGGAAGCCGATCAGGCGACCTACGACGACAAGGCCGAGACGGTCGTCGTGACCGGCAACGTCCACATCTACTACAAGGGCACCACGCTGCTGGCCCGCAAGGTCACCTACCACCGGATCACCAAGAAGGTGATCGCGGAGGAGGACGTCCGTCTGATCGACAAGGACGGCAACGTGATGACCTCGCCGAAGCTCGACGTCTCGGAAGGATTCGTCGACGGCTTCGTCGATTCGCTGCGCATCGACACGATCGACCGCTCGCGCTTCGCGGCGCAGAGCGCGACCCGATCGGGCGGCGACGTCACGGTCTTCGAAAAGGGCGTCTATTCGGCCTGCCAGACCTGCGTGAACGAGCCGCAGAAGCCGCCGTTCTGGCAGATCAAGGCGGCCAAGATCATCCACAAGCAGGGCGAGAAGACCGTCTACTACGAAGACGCGAAACTCGAAATGCTCGGTGTGCCGATCGCCTGGGTGCCGTGGTTCAGGCACCCGGATCCGTCGGAGAGGCGCAAGTCCGGATTCCTGTTGCCGCGGGTGATCTATTCCAACAAGACCGGCGTCGGTGTGCAGGTGCCCTTCTACTGGGCGCCGGTGGCCGACTGGGACGCCACGCTGCAGCCGACCATGATGTCGCGCCAGGGACTGCTCGGCGACGTCGAGATCCGGCACCGCTTCGATGCCGGTACCGGGCTGGTCCGCGCCTACGGCATCAGCCAGTCGGACCCGAGCGCCTACGCCGACACCAGCGGCGACCGCAAGTTCCGCGGCGGCTTCTATACCAAGGCCGACTTCGCGATCAACGAGATGTGGAGTTGGGGCTGGGAAGGGACCGCGATCACCGATCGCCACTTCCTCACCGACTACAAGCTCACCGAGAGCGGCGTCGATCATTCGCTGACCACCGTCCATCTGACCGGGCAGAGCCTCGCCAACCGCTTCGAGGCACGGTTCTACAAGTTCACCGTGCTGAACGACGACTTCGGTTACGACATCGCCGGCAACAAGCTGCTGTGGAAGTCGGGAACCGAGCTTCAGGACAAGCAGCCGGTCGTCCATCCGGTGATCGACTACGATGCGGTCGCCGAGGATCCGGTGCTCGGTGGCGAGCTCTCCGGCAAGGCCAACTTCACCAGCCTGTCGCGGTCGCGCAGCGACGTCGACACGGTCGGCCGGATCTACGGCCTCGCCGGCACCTTCAGCCGGGTGAGCGGCATCGTCTCCTGGCGGCGCCAGTTCATCGACGACTTCGGACAGGTGATCACCCCCTTCGCTTCGCTGCGGGGCGATCTGTTCTGGGACAAGAACACCGATCCGAACCTCACCTATGCCGGGATGAACGGGACCTACGGCCGGGTGACGCCGACGATCGGGGCGGAATACCGCTATCCGTTCATCGTCACCTCGCCGATCGGCGCGCACGTCTTCGAGCCGATCGTCCAGATCGTCGCTCGACCGAACGAACAGTGGACCGGCCGGCTGCCCAACGAGGACGCCCAGAGCCTGGTCTTCGACGACACGACGCTGTTCCGTGCCGACAAGTTCTCCGGCTGGGATCGGGCGGAAGGCGGAACGCGGCTGAACGCCGGCGGCCAGTACACCTTCCAGAGCCCGAACGGCTCGTCGATCTCGACACTGTTCGGCCGCTCGTTCCTGCTCGCCGGGGCCAACTCCTTCGGCAGCCCGACCTATTCGGATCTGCTGCGCGAAGCGCGGGCGGGGCGGGCGATCCCGATCTCCGCCTTCGGTTCGGGGCTGGAGAATTCGGCGTCGGACTGGGTCGGTCGGGTGACGCTCGACAGCAACGCCGGCTTCCGGGTCGGCGGGCAGGCGCGGTTCGACGGGGACAACTTCACCCTCTCGCGCGCCGACGTCCAGGCGATCGGCACCAGCGGACCGGTCACCGCCAGCCTGGGGTGGTCCTACGCCAAGACTCCGAAGGTGGTCTACGACCTGCTGACCGCCTATGCCGCCTCCGGCAACTTCTCGGGCTGCGCCGATTCGACCAAGACCGCCTGCGCCACCGCGGTGCGCGACGCGATCAAGAGCGATCGTTCCGAGCTGCAGACCGCACTCAACATCCGGGTGGCGCCGGCGTGGCGCCTGTTCGGTGCGCTGCGCTGGGATCTGGTCGACCGCTACGTCTCCGGCGACCACGTCGGCGTCGGCTACGACAACGATTCCTTCTCGGTCTCCGTCTCCTATTCGGAATCGACCTATCAGACGGTCAGCTCCACGGCGATCACTTCGGTGCACGACCAGACCTACTATCTGAGGTTCGGGTTCCGGACGCTGGGCGACGGTCAGATGAGCAACAGCCTGCGCTGACGCTCCGCCGGTCGATTTCGACCGGCGCGGCCCGCCGAACGGGCTTTCGATCAAGGTTTCGCCGCATCGCGGAGGCATCGAGGGGACGCCGCGTCGGCATGCCCCGCCACCGGCCGGCGCGGGGTGGACACGAGGGAAGGAAGTTCGCTCATGCACATCGGCATTCGCCTGCCCAAGACGATCGCCGCCACGGCTCTCCTCGTCGCGCTCACCTCGGCGGTGGCGCTCGGCCCGGCGGGCGCGGCGTCGGTCATCCGCGCGATCGTCAACGGCGAGGTCATCACCTCGAACGAAGTGACGTCGCGGATGCGGCTGATGCAGCTCTCGTCGCACCAGACCGGCGCCTCGCTCGAGCGGGCGGCGCTGGAGGAACTGATCGACGACCGGCTGCGGATGCAGGAAGCCAAGCGGGTCGGGGCGAGCGTGCCGGACGCCCAGGTCGACGCGGCCTTCGCTTCGATCGCCCAGCGGCTGAAGATCTCGCCGGAGATGCTCGCCCAGGGTCTCGGCCAGCGCGGCATCGACACCAAGTCCTTCAAGGCCCGGCTGCGCGCCCAGATCGCCTGGCAGCAGCTGGTGGTGGCGCGGTTCAGCCGCACCGTGAACATCTCCGACGGCCAGATCGTCGACGCCCTGGCCAAGAAGGAAGGCGGCAACCGGGACGCCGCGACCACCAAGACCGGCACCGGGACCACCGCCGAATACACGCTCCAGCAGGTCGTCCTGGTGGTCGCCTCGAAGGGCGGATCGCCGGAGGCCCGGACCCGCGAGGCCGAAGCGCTGCGCGGCCGGATCTCGTCGTGCGATCAGTTGGTCGGCGCCATCCGCGGGCTCGACGAGGCGACGGTGAAGCCGATCGGCAAGCGCATCGAGGACGAGTTGCCGCCCGCCTTCCGCGGACTGCTCGCCGACGTGCCGGTCGGACACCTGTCGAAGCCGGTCCGCACGGCGATCGGCGTCGAGATGCTCGCGGTCTGCGAGAAGCGCGATCTCGCCGGCGACTTCCAGATCCGCTCGAAGGTCGAGGACGAGTTGCGCAACCGCGAGGGCGAGGTGTTCGCCCGCCGCTACATCAACGATCTGCGGCGGATCGCGGTGATCGAATACAAGAAGTGACCGGTCTTCCGGCGGGCGGAGAGACGACCTTGAGCACCCCGGTTCCGGGCGGCGCCGTCCGTCCGCTGGCGCTGACCCTCGGCGAACCCGCCGGCATCGGTCCCGATCTCGCCCTTGCCGCCTGGGCCGGGCGGGCAGCCGAGCGGTTGCCGCCGTTCTTCGTTCTCGGCGATGCCGTGTTTCTCACCCGCCGCGCGGCTCTGCTGGGCCTGTCGATCCCGATCGCGCGGGTGGCGCCCGAGGACGCGGCCGCGACCTTTCCGACGGCGCTGCCGGTGGTCGACGTCGGCTCGGTCGTCGGCGAGCCCGGGCGCCCGACGGTCGGCGACGCGCACGTCGTGATCGGGGCGATCGAACGGGCGGTCGAAGAGGTGCGGCTCGGCCGGGCGGCGGCGGTGGTCACCAACCCGATCCACAAACACGCGCTCTACGACGCCGGCTTCACCCATCCCGGCCACACCGAGTTCCTCGGGGTACTCGCCGACCGTATCGCGGCGCCGCCGGCCGGCGGCGCCTGGAAGCCGGTGATGATGCTCGCCGGGCCGGAGCTGCGCACGGTGCCGGTCACCGTCCACGTGTCGCTCGCCGAGGCGGCGCGGAGCCTCGACACGGCGACGATCGTCGAGACCGGCCGGATCGTCGCCGCGGATCTCGCCCGCCGCTTCGGCATCGTCCGTCCGCGGCTGGCGATCGCCGGTCTCAATCCGCACGCCGGAGAATCGGGCGCGATGGGCCGCGAGGACGAGGACGTCGTCCGGCCGGCGGTCGAACGGCTGCGGGCCGAGGGAATCGACGCGCGCGGTCCACTGCCGGCCGACACGATGTTCTCGCCGCGGGCACGGGCGGGCTACGACGCGGCGCTGTGCATGTACCACGACCAGGCGCTGATCCCGGTCAAGACGATCGCCTTCGACGAGACGGTCAACGTCACCCTCGGGCTGCCGTTCGTCCGCACCTCGCCCGATCACGGCACGGCTCTGGACATCGCCGGCCGTGGCGTCGCCCGCGCCGACAGTCTGATCGCGGCGCTGAAGATGGCGGCGGCGATGGCCGGAGCCGAGCGATGAGCGGGAGCCCGATCGACGATCTGCCGCCGCTGCGCGAGGTGATCGCCGCCCACGAGATCGCGGCGAAGAAGTCGCTCGGCCAGAACTTCCTGCTCGACCTCAACCTGACCTTCCGGATCGCCCGGGCGGCCGGACCGTTCGGCGACGATCTCGTCGTCGAAGTGGGACCGGGGCCGGGCGGACTGACCCGTGGCCTGCTCGCCGCGGGGGCCCGCAAGGTGGTGGCGATCGAGCGGGACTCGCGCTGTCTGGCGGCACTCGCAGAGATCGCGGCCCGCCATCCCGTTCGGCTCGAGGTGATCGAAGGCGACGCCCTGGAGGTCGATTTCGCCGGGCTGGTCGCCGAGGACGCCCGCGCCCGCGGCGTCGATCCGGCGCAGGCGAAGGCCCGGCTCGCCGCCAACCTTCCCTACAACGTGGCGACGCCGCTGCTGGTCGGCTGGCTCCGGGCGGAGCCGTGGCCGGCGTGGTGGCGCTCGGCGACCCTGATGTTCCAGCGCGAGGTGGCCGAACGGATCGTCGCGACGGAAGCCGACGACGCCTACGGCCGGCTCGGGGTGCTGGCCGGCTGGCGGACCGAGGCGCGGATCCTGTTCGACCTCTCGCCGCAGGTGTTCTCGCCGCCGCCCAAGGTGACCTCCTCGGTGGTCCGGCTGGAGCCGCGGGCGACGCCGCTGGCGGTCGATCCGGAAATGCTGGAGCGGGTCACCGCCGCCGCTTTCGGCCAGCGCCGCAAGATGCTCAGGCAATCGCTGAAGAGCCTCGGGGTGGACGCTCCGGCGCTGCTGGAGAAGGCCGGCATCGAGCCGACCCGGCGGGCCGAGGAGATCGACGTGGCAGGGTTCGTACGGCTGGCGAACGGGCTTCAAAAGCCTTAAGGTGCATCATTGCTTTTATGCACCTGAGGTTGTGCCATGAACTCTCTGGAGGTCGTATTGTCGATCGCCGCCACCGGTCTGCTGGTCGTCGGTCTGATCCATTTTCTCCACGACATGCGAACGGGCTGTAAGAAATTTCTGCGCCATTATCAGGTTCTCCTGGTCCTGGCGCTGTTCCTGTCGTTCGGTTCCTGTCTCCTGTTCCCGAAGCAGCCGGACCTGTTCGTCACGCGCTTTCTCGAGAACGTCGGGCCGACCGGATACATCCTCGCGCTCGGATCGTTCGCCATCGCGCCTCTGTTCTTCTATTACGTGGCGAGGAACCGATACCCGATCACCGATGCGGCCGATCTGAAAATCACGTCACCGCTGGTCGCCATCGCCACGGTCGGTGGAATCGCGGGCCTCGCCGGCATCGCGCTCTACCCACTCGGAACCGACGACTATCTCTTTCAGGCAGCGATCTGGGTGATCTTCGCGACGGCGCTGACCTTCCCGGTCGCGCTCTTCGCCCCGCTGATGACCGCCTGGGTCGACGTCACCACTCTGATGCACCAGTTCGGCTTCGAGACCTTCGAGGGCTACACGCTCGCCACCGCGCTGCGATTCCTCGGGCTCGACGAATCGATCGATCACTACGTCGCGGCGATCGCCTTCCTGAGCGTCGTTCTGCTCGGCGACTTCGTGTCGGTCTTCGACGACCCGCAGGTCTGACCGGCCACCGCCCCTTCCCTCACGCCTCTTCGAGCAGAGACGTGACGAATCCTTCGAGACCGGTGCCGCGGCGACGGCGGCGGCGTTCGGCGCGGAGGATGGCACGGACGTCGCCATAGGCGCGATCGAGATCGTCGTTGACCACCACGTAGTCGAACCGCTCCCATTGGGCGATCTCGGTCCGCGCGTTGGCCAGCCGGCGCGCGATCACTTCTTCCGAATCCTCGGCGCGGCGATGCAAACGGCTCGCCAGTTCCTTCATCGACGGCGGCAGGATGAAGATCGTCACCACGTCGTCGGGCAGCTTCTCCACCACCTGGACGGTGCCCTGCCAGTCGATGTCGAACAGCACGTCCCGCCCCTCGGCGAAGGCGGCCTCCACCGGCTCGCGCGGCGTGCCGTAGAAGTTGCCGTGGACCTCGGCCCATTCGAGCAGTTCGTCGTGGTCGCGCATCGCCTCGAAGCGGGCGCGGGAGACGAAGGAATAGTGCACCCCGTCGATCTCGCTCGACCGCTTCGGCCGGGTGGTCACCGACACCGACAGCGCGATCGACGGCGCCTCGGCGGTGATCAACTGGCGGGAGATGGTCGATTTGCCGGCGCCCGACGGCGACGCCAGGATCAGGCCGAGGCCGCGGCGGAGGGACGGCGAGGAAGCGGACATGGGACGATCTCGGATGGACGGAACGGGGAAGTCCCCCGTCATTCGACGTTCTGGATCTGCTCGCGCAGCTGATCGACCACCGTCTTCAGCTCGAGCCCGATCGTGGTCAACTCGCGATCGTTCGACTTCGAACAGAGGGTGTTCGACTCGCGGTTGAATTCCTGGGCGAGGAAGTCGAGCCGGCGGCCGACCGCGGCGCCGGAGGCGATCAGCCGACGGGCTTCGGCGACGTGGGCGACGAGCCGGTCGAGCTCCTCGCGGACGTCGGCACGGGTGGCGAGGATCACCGCCTCCTGGTGCAGCCGTTGCGGATCCAGGCTCGGCACCGCGTCGAAGAGCGCGGCGACCTGCTCGGCGAGGCGGTTGCGGATCGCTTCCGGGGTGCGCGCCGGGCAGGCGTCGGCGGCGGCCGTCAGACGTTCGATGGCGTCGACCTGGGCGGAGAGGACGCGCTCGATCGCCTCGCCCTCGCGCGCCCGCGCGGCGACCAGATCGGCGAGCGCCAGATCGAGATCGGCGAGGATCGCCAGGTCGGCCGCGGCGCGGGTCGCCTCGTCCTCCTCGACCTCGGCGACCTCGAGCACCCCCTTGATGCCGAGGATGCCGTCGAGGGTCGGCGCGGTGGCGTCGACCCGGTCGGCGATGCGGTTCATCGCGTCGAGGATCGCGGCGAGCAGGTCCTCGTTGATCCGGAAGGTGGTGGCGGCGGTCTCCCGCGACACGCTCAGCGACACCTGGACGTTGCCGCGAGCGAGCCGCTTGGCGCACTTCTCGCGCACCGCCGGCTCCAGACGATCGAGGCCGGGCGGCAGGCGAAGCCGGATGTCGAGGCCCTTGCCGTTCACCGACCTCAGTTCCCACACCCAACGCAGCCCGTGGGCGGCGCCGTCACGGCGGGAAAAACCGGTCATGCTCATCAGGGCCATCGAAACTCTCCCGGTCGGCGGCGGTGCCGTCAGTTGGTCTTCTGCGGCTGGCCGGCCGGCTGGGCCGAACGAGCCCCCGATCCGGCCCGCGGTGCGGTCGTCGCCGGGGCGACACTCGGGGGCGGCGCCGGCGGCGTCTCGGAGGCCCTGCGGCCCTGCTCGATCTGGCGCCAGCGCTGGACGTTGCGGTTGTGCTCTTCGAGAGTCGAGGCGAAGACGTGGCCGCCGGTGCCGTCGGCGACGAAGAACAGTTCGTCGGTGCGCGACGGGTTGGCCACCGCCTCCATCGCCGCCTTGCCGGGATTGCAGATCGGGCCCGGCGGCAGACCGGCGATGCGATAGGTGTTGTAGGGATTGGGCGAGGCGAGATCCGAGCGGGTCAGCGTCCGGCCCTCGGTCCAGGCCTTGCCGCCGTAGAGCCCGTAGAGCACCGTCGGATCGGTCTCCAGCCGCATGCCGCGCTTCAGCCGGTTGATGAACACCGCGGCGACCCGCGGCCGCTCGTCGGCCTTGCCGGTCTCCTTCTCGACGATCGAGGCGAGGATCACCAGATCGCGCGGCGTGGCGAGCGGCAGTCCGTCGCTGCGGCGGGCCCAGATCTCGGCGAGGCGCTTGTCCTGCGCCTTGCGCATCTCGTCGAGGATCTGCTCGCGGGTCCGGGCGCCGCGGGCATAGGCGTAGGTCTCGGGCAGCAGCGAGCCCTCTTCGGGGATCGCCGAGATCTTGCCCGGCAACATCGCCTTGTCCTCCTGCTCGAGCCGGCGGACGATCTGTTCGCTGGTCCAGCCCTCGGGGAAGGTGATGCGATGCGGCACCGCGCGGCCCTCGACGATGATCTCCATCGCCTCGCGCATCGACACCGCCGGCGGGAACTCGTATTCGCCGGCCTTCATCCGCTCCGCCGCGCGGGTCAGACGGCTGCCGATCGAGAACACCCAGGCATCGGAGATGACGCCGTTCCGCTCGAGCAGGTCGGCGATGCCCCCGGGCGAACTGTTGTTGGGAATGACCACGACGATCGGCTCGGTCGACGGACCCGGCGCATCGTAATGCTGCCGGCCGACCGCGACGGTCAGAGCACAGGCCACCGCGATGAAGGTGAGCAGCGAGAAGACGCCGTTCAGGAAGACGATCGTCGGATTGCGCGCCGCCTTCGACCGCCCCGGCGGCGGCGGGACCTCGGAAGGCTCGATCGCGGCACGCGGGCTCTTCGGCGGTGTCCGGCTGGTCTCGGCGACCGGCGTCGCGACGGGCTCGGGCGTGGGCGCGACGGTCCGGCTCGGATCTTCCGGCGGAGTGGCGCTGCCGTCCGTGGGACGCCCTTCGGGCTCGATCGTCTCGGACGTCATGACACCTCACGGTTTCGACAGGATCGATTCGGACGATGGGCGCGGATCGAAGCCGATGAACGTGGCGAAACGACGATCCTGGGGGCGGCCACCGGCCGCCGATCACCGCACCGCCGTCTCGTGCGCCTCCGGCGATTCTCCTCCACCCGACGCTGCCGCATCAGAGGACGTCGCGCCTCCGCCCGCAAGAGAACAGGTCGGCGACGGACGGCCGCCGTTGGGGAAAACCGCTCGCCGCGCCAGACGCGAACGCCGCCGGAGCGACCTCTTCGGCCGATCGGCGGCGTTCGACGCGAGCGATCTCGCGGGCTCACACCCGGCGGAAGATCACCGTGGCGTTGGTGCCGCCGAAGCCGAACGAGTTCGACAGAGCGACGTCGACGCGCTTCTCCTTCGCCTTGTGTGGGACCAGGTCGATCGGCGTGGCGAACTCCGGATCGTCGAGGTTGATGGTCGGCGGGACGATGCCGTCGCGGATGGCGAGGATCGAGAAGATCGCCTCGATCGCACCGGCCGCCCCGAGCAGGTGACCGGTCATCGACTTGGTCGCCGACATCGACACCTTGCCGGCGGCATCGCCGAGCAGACGCTCGACGGCACCGAGCTCGATGCCGTCGGCCATCGTCGAGGTGCCGTGGGCGTTGACGTAGTCGACGTCGTTCGCGGTGATGCCGGCCCGCTTCAGCGCCGCGGCCATGCAGCGATAGGCGCCGTCGCCGTCCTCGGACGGGGCGGTGATGTGGAAGGCGTCGCCCGACAGACCGTAGCCGATCACCTCGGCGTAGATCTTGGCGCCGCGGGCCTTGGCGTGCTCGAGTTCCTCGAGCACCAGGACACCGGAGCCCTCGCCCATCAGGAAGCCGTCGCGGGCCCGGTCGTAGGGACGCGAGGCGCGGGTCGGATCGTCGTTGTAGGCGGTGACCAGGGCGCGGCAGGCGGCGAAGCCGGCGATCGACAGACGGTTGACCGGGCTCTCCGTGCCGCCGGCCACCATCACGTCGGCATCGCCGAGGGCGATGAACCGGGCAGCGTCGCCGATCGCATGGGCGCCGGTCGAGCAGGCGGTGACCACCGAATGGTTGGGCCCCTTGAGGCCGTGGGCGATCGACACGTAGCCGCCGGCGAGATTGATCAGACGGCCGGGGATGAAGAACGGCGACACGCGCCGCGGCCCGCGTTCCTTGAGGGTGATCGAGGCGTCGTAGATGCCGCCGATGCCGCCGATGCCGGAGCCGATCAGCACGCCGGTCGAGCACTGGTCCTCGCGGCTCGTCGGATGCCAGCCGGCGTCGTCGAGCGCCTGATGGGCGGCGGCCAGGGCGAAGACGATGAACTCGTCGACCTTGCGCTGCTCCTTGGGATCCATGTAGCGGTCGGGATCGAAGGTCCCTTCGGTGCCGTCA
>CALFRR010000128.1 GCA_937919435.1 uncultured Alphaproteobacteria bacterium
TCGGCGCGCCGCTCGCACCCGCCGCATCCCCCCCGGCCCCGGCGGATCCCGCGCGACCGGTGATCGTCGTCGATCCGGGGCACGGCGGGCTCGATGCCGGGACGGTCTCCCCGGCGACCGGCACCCCGGAGAAGGCCGTGGTGCTGGAGATGAGCCGGGCCCTGATCGCCCGCCTGCGGTCCGAAGGACGCTACGAGGTGGTCGCCACCCGTGATTCCGACGTCTTCGTCGGCCTCGCCGAACGCACCCGGATCGCCCGGTCGCACCACGCCGATCTCTTCCTGTCGATCCATGCTGATGCCGAATACGATCATTCGGTGCGTGGCGCGACGGTCTACACGCTTTCGGAAAAAGCCTCCGACGAACGGGCGGCGGCGCTGGCGTCGAAGGAGAATCAGTCCGACGCGATCGCCGGCCTCGCCCCCGAGGAGCCGCCCGATACGGTCGCCGGCATTCTCGGCGACCTCACGCTGCGCGAAACCCGCCGGTTCTCGCTGCGCTTCGCCCAGTCGCTGCTCGACGAGGTCCGCCGCTCCGGTCGGGCGGTTCGGGGCGAGGCGCACCGCGAGGCGGCGCTGAAGGTCCTGCGCGCGCCCGACATCCCGGCGGTGTTGATCGAAATCGGTTTTCTGTCGAACAAGGAGGACGAGGCGCTGATGACCTCGCCCGAATGGCGCGATCGCTGGGCGCGATCGCTGGCCGCGGCGATCGACCGCTACTTCGTCGGAATCGGTCGTGTTCCCAAGACCTCCGCCGAGACCGGAGGCCCCCGCGCCGCCGCCGGACCGCCGGCAGACGCACCGCACGCCCAAGCTTCGCCATAAACTTGAAAAAGAAAGACGGTGCGCCTAATCCTCCCGCACCCCGCCCGACCGCGGTCGGCGTCGCCGGCCACGAGCCGTGGCGGCACCGAGCGTCGACCCGGACGGGTGCCCACTCGACCGGCGCGGTCGCGGCGGATGCGCCGGGGCAGGGGGCCGCGGCGGGGTCCGCCCGCGGCGGTGGGAGATCGAGGAGAGTTCCGGCGGCATGTTCCTTCTGCGGTTCATCGGCTATCTGTTCGGTATCGGCACGGTCGCGGCGCTCATCGCCGCCGGCGGGGTCTGGCTCGCCTACAACCACGTCGCCGCCGATCTGCCCGACTACACGGCGTTGAAGAACTACGAACCGCCGGTGATGAGCCGCGTGCACGCCGGCGACGGCGCGCTGGTCGCCGAATACGCCAACGAGCGCCGGCTGTTCCTGCCCAGTCAGGCGATCCCGCAGCTGCTCAAGAACGCCTTCCTCTCCGCCGAGGACAAGAACTTCTACGAGCATTCCGGGCTCGATCCGGAGGGCATCGTCCGCGCCGCCATCGTCTTCGTCCAGAACAAGCTCTCCGGCCGCCGGCCGCAGGGCGCCTCGACGATCACCCAGCAGGTCGCCAAGAACTTCCTTCTGACCAACGAGCAGAGCTTCGAGCGCAAGATCAAGGAGGCGATCCTCGCCGTCCGGATCGAATCCGCCTATTCGAAGGAGGAGATCCTCGAGCTCTACATGAATCAGATCTACATGGGCATCGGCGCCTACGGCGTCGCCGCGGCCGCGCTGCTCTATTTCGACAAGTCGGTCCACGAGCTGACCATCGCCGAATCCGCCTATCTCGCGGCGCTGCCCAAGGGGCCGAGCAACTACCATCCGTTCCGCCACACCGAGCGGGCGATCGAGCGTCGCAACTGGGTGATCGGCCAGATGCTGGCCAACAACTTCATCACCGCCGAGGAAGCGGACAAGGCCAAGGGCGAACCGCTGAAGGTGGTGCAGCGTCCGACCGGCCCGCACATCTTCGCCGCCGACTATTTCGCCGAAGAGGTCCGCCGCGAGCTGATCGAACGCTACGGCGAGAAGGGGCTCTATCAGGGCGGCCTGTCGGTCCGCACCTCGCTCGACCCGCGGCTCCAACTGATGGCCCGCCGGGCGCTGACCAAGGGGCTGATCGGCTACGACACCGACGCCGGCTGGCGCGGTCCGGTCACCCACCTGACCCTCAACGGCGACTGGGGTCCGCCGCTCGCCGAGGTCAAGCCGCTCTCCGACGTTCCGGAATGGCGTCTCGCCGTGGTCCTCTCGGTCGCCGACCAGGAGGCGCAGATCGGCCTCCATCCGGGCAAGTTGGTCACCGGCGAGATCTCGACCGAGCGAGAGCGCGGCGTGCTGCCGCTCGACCAGATGAAATGGGCGACGCGCTGGGCCGAAAACGCCAAGCGCAGCGCCAACGGCCGCGGCGTCGCCGGCGTTCTCGCTCCCGGTGACGTGGTCTACGTCGAAAAGGTCTCCGCCGCGGCACCCGGCCGGTCGGTCTGGCGGCTCCGTCAGGTGCCCGAAGTCGCCGGCGCGATCGTCGTGATGGATCCGCACACCGGCCGCGTGCTCGCCGTGACCGGCGGCTTCTCCTTCGCCGAGAGCGAGTTCAACCGCGCCACCCAGGCCTGGCGTCAGCCCGGGTCCTCGTTCAAGCCGTTCGTCTACGCCGCCGCGCTCGACAACGGCTACACCCCGTCGTCCCTGGTTCTCGACGGGCCGATCGAGATCAATCCCGGCGCCGGCCAGCCGATCTGGCGGCCCGAGAACTATTCGCAGAAGTTCTATGGCCCCTCGACGCTCCGGGTCGGCATCGAGCAGTCGCGCAACACCATGACGGTGCGGCTGGCCAAGGACATGGGGATGCCGCTGGTGGTGGAATACGCCAAGCACTTCGGCATCTACGAGGATCTCGCTCCCTATCTGCCGATGTCGCTGGGCGCCGGCGAGACCACGGTGCTGCGCCTCACCTCGGCCTATGCGACGATCGCCAACGGTGGCCGCAAGATCACCGCGAGCTTCATCGACCGCATCCAGGACCGCTACGGCAAGACCGTGTTCAAGCACGACAAGCGCATCTGCGAAGAGTGTGATCAGGACAGGTGGACCGGGCAGGACGAGCCGAAGCTGATCGACGAGCGCGAACAGATCCTCGATCCGATGACCGCCTATCAGATCACCTCGATCATGGAAGGCGTCGTCCAGCGCGGCACCGGTACGGCGCTCGCCGAGCTGAGACGGCCGGTCGCCGGCAAGTCCGGCACCACCAACGACGAGAAGGACGTCTGGTTCGTCGGCTACACGCCCGACCTCGTGGCCGGCGTCTACCTGGGTTACGACAAGCCGCGCGGCCTCGGCCGCGGCATCTCCGGCGGCCACACCGCCGCACCGGTGGTGCGCGACTTCTTCGCCGAGGCGCTGAAGGACGTCGCCCCGGTGCCCTTCCGCGTGCCGCCCGGCATCCGCCTCGTCGCGGTCAACAAGCGCACCGGCATGAAGGCGTTGCCCGGCGATCCCGACACGATCATGGAGGCGTTCAAGCCGGGCACCGCCCCGCCTGACACCTATTCGGTGATCGGCTACGACGCCGACGAGTTCGGCAAGGCCCGCAAGGTCACCCCCGAACAGGAGCGCGGTCTCCAGCAGGGCGGTCTCTACTGACGCCGACCCGCGCCGTCCACTGCGATGCGCCTCCGCCCCCCGGGTCGGAGGCGTCGTCGTTTCGCGAGAGGCTCGGCGGCTCGGAAGGCTTTGCCGGTTCGCGCCGTCGCGAACCGCGGACGAATTCACATTTCACGAAGCCGGTCACGAAGCCGGCCGACGAGAGCGCGGCCGTGCCGGGAGCCGGCGCATTTCGCCACTCGACGTCCGAAGGCGCACGGCGTTCCCGGAGTGTCCGGGGACCCTCCGCCCGCACGGATCGGGTCAGGCGTCGCCGACCACAACCTTGATCCGGCGATTGCGGCGGCCCTTGTTGTCGACCTTGACGATCCGGGCGGGGCCGGCGCGACCGGTCGAGGGCAGATGGGTGCCACCGCAGGCCTGCCGGTCGAGACCGACGATCTCGACGATCCGGACCTCGCCGTTCTCGTCGGCCGGCGGTGACACCGCGGCGGATCGGAACAGGCCCGGCACCGCCTCCGCTTCGCTCCACTTCATGTGGAAGGCGCGGATCTCGTGATCCGCCCGGATCGCCGCGTCGAGCGGCTCCTGGAGTGCCCGCAGCGCGTTCGGATCGACCCCGACCACGTCGAAGTCGACCCGGAAGCTGCGATCGGCCGAGAGTTGCGCCCCGGTCAGCAGCGCCCCGTCGAAGGCCCGGTGGACGATCGCGTTGAGGACGTGCGCGAGCGTGTGCAGCTCCCGCATCATCCAGCGGAAGTCGGCATCGATCGTGGCGACCACGGCCCCCTCCGGCGGCGCCTCGCCGTCGATCCGATGCCAGAGCCCACCCGCCGCATCGGTCTCGAGACCGCTCACCGCGGCCTCGCCGCAGGCCCAGGCGAGACGTCCGCGATCGGCGAGTTGGCCGCCGCCACCCGGAAAGAACGGCGACCGTTCCAGCCGCACCGCGCCCGGCCGCCGATCGACCACACGGGTCTCGAGCACATGGAGGTCGGGATCGTCGAACCAGATCGGTCGGGACATCGGGGCTTCCTCTTCGATCCCGGCACCGCGGGAGGCGCGTCCGATCGTGTCTCGAGATCGGCCCGCACCGCCAGTCTAGCCGAGGAGGGGAGCCCGGCGCGACCCCTTCGGCCGCCGCCCGACCACCGTCCGGCTCAGCCTCCGTCGCCGATCGACCGGCGCGACCGACCGGCACCGTTGCCTTCGCCGTCGGTTTCCGCCTCGTCGGAGGCGACCACGGTGAGCAGCGGCGGCGCATCGTCGTCGGCGAGATCGGTCGGCAGCGCCTTGGTGGTCCGCGCACCGAGCGTCTTCAACTGCTCGACCTGGCGCAACAGATTGCCGTTGCCCTGCGCCAGTTTGCCCATCGCCCGGTCCCAGGCGACCCGTGTGTCCTGGATCCGGCCGCCGATCTTCTGCAGGTCGTCGACGAATCCGGCGAACTTGTCGTAGAGCAGCCCGGCCCGTTCGGCGATCTTCTCGGCGTTGCGGTTGCGCCGATCGACCTGCCAGACGTTGGCGATCGTCCGGAGCGCCAGCATCAGGGTGGTCGGGGTGAGGATCGCGACGTTCTTCTCCGCGGCGAAACCGGTGAGATCCGGATCCTCGCCGAGCGCCGCGGCGAAGGCCCCCTCGATCGGCACGAACATGATCACGTAGTCGAGCCCGGCCCCGGCGACGTTGGTCTGATAGGCCTTCTCGCCGAGGCCGCGGACATGGCCGCGCAGCGAGGCGACGTGGCGGGCGAGGGCGCCGGCCCGCACCGCCTCCTCTTCGGCGTTGACGTGTTCCTCGAAGGCGGTCAGCGACACCTTCGAATCGATGACGATCCGCCGTCCCTCCGGCAGGTTGACCACCACGTCGGGACGCAGCCGGCCGCCGTCCTCGGTCGCATGGCTCTCCTGGGTGACGTATTCCTCGCCCTCGCGCAGCCCCGACTGCTCGAGGATCCGGGCCAGCACCATCTCGCCCCAGGCCCCCTGGGTCTGCGACTTGCCCTTCAGCGCCCGGGTCAGCGCCTTGGTCTCGGTGCTCATCCGGCCGCTCTCCTCGGCCAGCCGGCGGATCTGCTCGGCGAGCGTCGCCCGCTCCTTGACCGTCTCGTCGCGCGCCGTCGCCAGCCCCTGCTGGAATTCGCCGAGCTTCTCGCGCAACGGCTGGAGAATGGTGCCGATCTGCTCCTGGTTCTGCCGGGTGAAGGTCTCGCCGTGACGCTTCATAACTTCTTCGGCGAGCAGCTTGAACTCGGCGGTCATCCGGTCGCGCGCGCCCTCCAGCAGCTGGAGTTTTTCGGCGTTCTGCCGGCTCTGCTGATCGAGCGTCTCGTTGAGCCGGGCGACCTCCGCGGCGAGCTCCGCCCGGGTCCGCTCGAGCGCCGCCCGTGCCGCCTCGGTCTCGGTGAGCCGCCGGCCGAGCTCCGCCAGATTCTCCCCGAGCCGGCGGACGTCGGTGGTCCGTGCGGCCAGCGATTCGTCGGAGGCGGACTTCTCCCGCGCGAGCGCCTCGTGGCGCGCCGCCGCCTGCTTCAGCAGAGAATCCGCTGCCTGGAGCCGCATGTCGAGATCGCCGATCCGCTCGCCGAGCCGTTCGACGTCGGCGCTGCGGGCGGCCAGCGCCTCGTCGGCGCTCGCCTTGGCGGCGCGGATCGCCTCGTGGCGCTCGGTCGCCTCGCGCACCAGCATCTCCGCCGACTGCAGACGGGTGCGCAGCTCGCTCACGATCCGCTCGGTCTGGGCGTGCCGTTCCGACAGCGTCGCCAACCGGACCTCGACCTCGGTCTTCTCGGCCCGCGCCCGCTCCGCCTCGTCGCGGGCCTCGTTCACTTCGCGTTCGAGATCGGGCACCCGCGCGGCGACCGCCGCTTCCGCCGCCAGCTGCCGCTCCGCTTCGCCGCGGGCATCGCGCTGCGCGTCGAAACCGTCTTCCAGTTCGGCGATTCGCCCCGCCGCCACCGCGGACGCCCGTCTCGCCCGCAGTCCGAGGACGAGAACCGCGACCACCAGCCCGGCCACGGCGAGCGCCAGGGTCGGATGAAGGGCGAGCCAACCCCGCGCCGCGGCGATCTCGGCATCGAGCGCCGTCCAGAAATCACTGTTCACGGTTTGATCCTCTTGCTCCGGCATGCTTAACACGGCCTGTCGCGCCCCGCAACGCCGTTGCGTGCCGATGCGGCATCCGTCGAACGTCGGCACCGGCACTCCGCACCGAGACGATGTCGCCGCTTGTCGGATGTGGCCGGCCGGGTAGAGTCGACGCCGGCGATCTCCCGATCGCCTCGTCGGCCGGGTGCCGAGATCGACGGAATCGCGGTTCGCCGCGGTCCGTCGTCGCTTTGCCCGGCGCCCGGAGCCCGCTTCGATGCCCCTCCTCGTCCTGCCCTTCACGCCGCGATTCGTCACCCTGACGATCGCCGTCCTCGGCACCGTCCTGTTCCTCGCGCTGGCGTCGTCCTCCCCGGATCCCGGATGGTGGATCTGGGCGGGGCTCGCGGTCTTCGGCGGCTTCGCGGGTCTCGGGATCCGCGATCTCCTGCAGCCGCGCCATGCGGTGCTGCGCAACTACCCGATCGTCGCCCATCTGCGCTTCCTGCTCGAAGAGATGCGGCCGGAGATGCGGCAGTATTTCTTCGAGGACGAGAAGAACGGCATGCCGTTCTCCCGCGACAAACGGGCGATCGTCTACCAGCGTGCCAAGCGGGAGGCCGAGAAGCGGCCGTTCGGCACTCAGTACGACGTCTATGCCGACGGCTACGAATGGATCCGCCATTCGCTGGCACCGACCGACGTGAAGCCGGAGAGCCTGCGCGTCGACGTCGGCGGTCCCGATTGCCACCGGCCCTATTCGGCTTCGGTGTTCAACATCTCGGCGATGAGCTTCGGCGCGCTGTCGGCGAACGCGATCCGTGCGCTGAACGCCGGCGCCGCCCGCGGCCGGTTCTTCCACGACACCGGCGAGGGCGGCTTCTCCGCCCACCATCGGGCGATGGGCGGCGACATCGTCTGGGAGATCGGCTCCGGCTATTTCGGCGCCCGCGATGCCGCCGGCCGATTCGATCCCGAGCGCTTCCGCGACACCGCGAACGCCGAACAGATCCGGATGATCGAGGTCAAGCTCAGCCAGGGGGCCAAGCCCGGCCACGGCGGCGTCCTGCCCGGCGCCAAGGTCTCCGCCGAGATCGCCGAGGCACGCGGCGTCGAGGCCGGCGTCGACTGCGTCTCGCCGGCCCGCCACTCCGCCTTTTCGACGCCGGTCGAACTGATCGAGTTCGTCGCCCGGCTGCGGGAACTCTCCGGTGGCAAGCCGACCGGCATCAAGCTCTGCGTCGGCCATCCCTGGGAGGTGCTGGCGATCGTCAAGGCGATGGTGCTGACCGGCATCACCCCGGACTTCGTCGTCGTCGACGGCAAGGAGGGCGGCACCGGCGCGGCGCCCTTCGAGTTCATGGACCATCTCGGGATGCCGCTGCGCGACGGGCTGACCTTCGTCCACAACGCGCTGGTCGGGGTCGGGCTGCGCGACCGGATCCGGATCGGTGCCTCCGGCAAGATCGTCTCCGCCTTCGACATCGCCCGCGCCATGGCGCTCGGCGCGGACTGGGCGAACTCCGCCCGCGGCTTCATGTTCGCCCTCGGCTGCATCCAGTCGCAGAGCTGCCACACCGATCTGTGCCCGGTCGGCGTGGCCACCCAGGATCCGACCCGCTCCCGCGCCCTGGTGGTCGAGCCGAAGACCGAACGGGTCGCCAACTTCCACCGTTCGACGATGGTGGCGCTCGCCGAGCTGACCGGGGCCGCCGGGCTCTCCCACCCCGGCGAGTTCCAGCTCCTCCACTTCTCGCGCCGGGTCGCCGCCTACGAGGCGGTGAACTTCCGCGACCTCTACCCGCCGCTCGCCCCCGGCGAACTCCTCGCCGGCTGCGAAGACGTCCGCTTCCGCGACTTCTGGCGGATGGCGACGCCGCAGAGTTTCCGACCGATCGAGTGACCGGTCGGCAGGGTGCGGCCGGTCCTCGCACCGCCGCACCGGTCCCGATGGAGTCCGCCGATGCGTGTCTCGCTTCTTCTGGTTCTCGCCCTCGGTCTCACCGGCACCGTCCCGCCGGCGGCCGCCGCCACTTCCCTCGACCGGTTCCTCGCCGGTCAGGACAAGGCCTGCACCGACAACGCCGAGTTCCGCGCCCTCCGCACCTCGCTGGTCCAGGCCTATGCGACCGGCCGGTCGACGCGGGTCAGACCGACGGTCCCGGCGGACGTCGCCGCGGCCTTCGGTCCCGTCGCGATGGAGGAGAAGAGCGACCATCTGGTCGTCACCGTCGCCGTCGACGGCACCTTCCGCGGCCTCCAGCTCGCCCGTCTGGTCTTCTACATCGGCAAGGAGAACGGCATCTCCGGCCATGCCCTGGAATTCGCCGCGCCGCCGGAAGCGGTGAAGAAGGCCTTCGCCGCGTCGGTCGCGGCCGGGGCGAAGGCGATGGCGGCGAAATACGAGACCGGCGCCTCGACCGGCCTCGACTTCACCGACGGCCGCGCCGCGCTGTGGTGCGACTTCTCCGATTGACCCGCACGGAGCCGGGCAGGGCGGTCGCCACCGCCCGGTCCGGGCGGATGGCGGCCACGCCGGAGGCGGCTGCGACCGGGTGCCGCCCGGCCCGATCGATTAACGAGATCTTGACGCCGAAGGGCGAATTTCGACCGAGACGCGGCGGGCCGGCCTCCCGACGAGGCCGAGTGGCCCGAGCCGCTCGATCCCGGGGAGATGAGCCTTGCAGGAGTATCGCGTCGTCCGCCGCCTCGTCGTCACCGCCGCCGCTCTCGGCGCCACGATCGGCCTCGCCGCCTGTTCGAGCGGTGGCGGATACCAGAGCGACTACGTTTCGCCGATCGCCGCGACGCCCGCCCCGCCGCCGATGGTCCCGGTCGCCGGAGCGCCGGCCGGCGCGCAGCGCCGGATGCCGCTGCTGCCGCCGGTCCCCGAGGCCCGGGATGGTCTTCCCCCGGTCAACATGGCGCTGTCGCGCGAACCGTGAGCCTCCGGCGCGGAGCTCGCCGATCGTTGCACCCGACGGTGCTTCGTGAGAGGAGAGACCGCCCGAGCCGAGGGAGGACGCCATGGGGATCGCCGACATCGCGGACGCCGCACGCCGGATCGGGCGGCGGATCGCCGCCAACGCCGGAGAACGGCTCGGCGATCTCCGCAGACATCGCCGCCGGCGGCGCGTCGTCGGACCGTCGATCGAGGATCCGGCGACGGTACTGGCCATCGGCCTCGTCGTGGCGTTGTTCGCGGTCTCGGTCCTCGATCCGTTCCTCGCCGATCGCCTCGGCCGGGCGAGCGGTCTCGTCCGTTCCGCGCTGAAGCTGCTGACCTCGTTCGGCGAGGGGATCGAGATCCTGGTCGGCTCGGCACTGCTCGTGCTGGCGGCTCTGGCGATCGATCCGCGCGGCCTGCCGCTCGCCGCCCGCGCCGGTCTCGTCCGGATCGGCGCGACCGCCGCCTTCGCCTTCGTCGCGGTCGCCGGCAGCGGGCTGACCGCCTCGCTGTTCAAGAACGCCTTCGGCCGTGCCCGCCCGGATCACCTGACCGGCACCGGCATCTTCGAACTCCACCCCTTCGCCTTCCGCGCCGATTGGGCGTCGTTCCCGTCGGGCCACGCGACGACCGCCGGCGCGACCGCCGCGGTGCTCGCCCTGCTGATGCCGCGCTTCGCCCGGCCGATCCTGATCGCCGGAGCGCTGGTCGCCCTGACCCGTGTGGCGCTCGACGCGCACTTCCTCTCCGACGTGATCGCCGGCGGCGCCTTCGGTGCCGCCTTCACGCTGGCGCTCGCCCATGCCCTGGCGGTCCGCGGTCAGGTCTTCGCCCACGATCCCGACGGCCGCCTGCGCCTCGCTCCGCCGAAGGGCGCCCGTTGGACCGACGTCCTCGCCGCGCTGATCGCCCGTGCCCGGGGCACGGACGATCGAGCCGACTGACCGGTCAGCCGGCCGCCGCGGCGAAGCGGTCGAGGCCGGCGGAGAGATCGGCGATCAGATCGCCGGTGTCCTCGAGCCCGATCTGCAGGCGGATCAGCTGGCCCGGCTCGGTCCAGGCGACCGCGGTACGGGTGTGGCGGGGATCCGGCGCGGTCACCAGACTCTCGAAACCGCCCCAGGAGAAGCCCTGCCCGAACCATGCGAGGTCGTCGAGGAAGGCGGCGGTCGCCGCCCACGGCGCCGGACGCAGGACGAAACCGAACAGCCCCGATGCTCCGTCGAAGTCGCGCTTCCAGATCGCGTGTCCCGGATCGCTCGGCAGAGCCGGATGGATCACCCGGGTCACCTCCGGCCGGGTCGCCAGCCATTCGGCGACCGCGAGGGCGCTCTTCTGCTGATGGGCGAGGCGGACGGCCATGGTCCTGAGGCCGCGCATCGCCAGATACATGTCGTCCGGTCCGGTGAACAGGCCGAGGTCGCCGTGGGTGGTCTTGACCTGCTCCCACGCCCGCGGACCGGCCGCCACCGTCCCGAGCAGCGCGTCGGAATGGCCGACCACATATTTGGTCGCCGCCATGATCGAGATGTCGACGCCGTGCTCCAACGGGCGGAAGAACAACGGAGTCGCCCAGGTGTTGTCGATCAGTGTCACGATGTCGCGGGCCCGCGCGACCTTCGCGATCGCCGGCACGTCGGGCATCTCGAAGGTCAGCGAACCCGGCGATTCGAGGAAGATCGCCTTGGTGTTCGGCCGAATCAGCGCGTCGATCCCGGCACCGATCAGCGGATCGAAGTAGGTCGTCTCGACCCCGAAGCGTTTCAGGACGCCGTCGCAGAAATGGCGGGTCGGGCCGTAGACCGTGTCGATCACCAGGAGATGGTCGCCGGCACCGAGCACCGACAGCAACGCCAGATCGCAGGCCGCCAGACCCGACGGAGTGAGCACGCAACCCTCCGCGCCCTCTAGCTCGGCGATCGCCGTCTCCAGCGCCACCGAGGTCGGCGTCCCCCGCCGTCCATAGGTCCAGCGCGGCTTTTCGGCACTGCGGCCGGAGATCTGCGCACTGTCGCGGAAGAGGACGGTCGAGGCGTGGACGACCGGCGGATTGACGAAGGGACTGTCGGGATCGACCCGCCCGGCATGGGCGATGCGGGTTGCAGCGGCGGGAGCGGCGGTCGTTTGCGAATTCTCGGACATCGGTGATCGGATCCTTCCCCGAAACCGCACCGGACCGGAAGAACGGTGCTGTATACAGGAGCAATTGGAAAGCTTCCCCCTTGACCGGGGCTCGGCTTTGCCTTGAGATGGTGCGCCGATCGGTCGAAGGCCGCGGGCATCCTAGTGCAGAGGACGACGGGTCGCGAGTGCGCAAGGCGCGTTTCAGACCCGAAGCATCGCTGAGACGGGGGATGAACCGGGAAATCGATGCGGGCGGACCCATTCCCAGGGCCTCGGCGCACATTTCGGAGCCGGGCCGCGAAAAGAGGCGCGATTCATGACGACGAAGATCTCAGTGGCTGCCTTCGCCGCCGCTCTGGTGGCCGCGACCGCGGCGCAGGCCGGCACGCTCGACGACGTGAAGAACAAGGGTTTCGTTCAGTGCGGCGTCAACACCGGCCTGGCCGGCTTCTCGATCTCCGACGCTTCCGGCAACTGGAAGGGCCTCGACGCCGACTTCTGCCGCGCTCTGGCGGCGGCGATCTTCAACGACGCCAACAAGGTCAAGTTCACCCCCCTGTCGGCCAAGGAGCGGTTCACCGCCCTGCAGTCGGGTGAGATCGACGTCCTCTCGCGCAACACCACCTGGACGATGTCGCGCGACACCAAGCAGGGCAAGTTCGCCGGCGTGATGTACTACGACGGCCAGGGCTTCATGGTCCGCAAGTCGCTCGGCGTGAAGTCGGCCAAGGAACTCGGCGGCGCCACCGTCTGCACCCAGACCGGCACCACCACCGAGCTGAACCTCGCCGACTGGTTCCGCGCCAACAAGCTCGAGTACAAGCTGGTCAGCTTCGAGAAGGACGCCGAGGTCGTGAAGACCTACGACACCGGCGGCTGCGACGTGCTGACCACCGACGCCTCCGGCCTCTACGGCGAGCGTCTGAAGCTGGTGAAGCCCGACGAGCACATGGTTCTGCCGGAGATCATCTCCAAGGAGCCGCTCGGCCCGATGGTCCGCTCCGGTGACGATGCCTGGTTCAACGTGGTCAAGTGGACCTACTTCGCGCTGGTCCAGGCCGAGGAGCTCGGCGTCGATTCCAAGAACGTCGACGACATGGCCGCCAAGACCGATAATCCGGAGATCAAGCGCCTTCTCGGCAAGGACGGCTCGTTCGGCGCCGACATCGGCCTGACCAACGCCTGGGCCTATCAGATCGTCAAGCTGGTCGGCAACTACGGCGAGGTGTTCGAGAAGAACGTCGGCGTCAACACCCCGCTGAAGATCGAACGCGGCATCAACGCCCTGTGGACCAAGGGTGGTCTGCAGTATTCGCCGCCGATCCGCTGATCCCGTCGATCGCGCCGGCCGTCCCCCGACGGTCGGCCGACCCTCGACCGCCGGGCGCGCCGACCGCGCCGTCCGGCGGAACCGGGGCGCCGTCGGTGCCTCGTACGACACCTTACCAGCCAGAGGACGGAGCATGGCCGCAGCGGATGCGAGGCGCGACGGTGGGCGGGACGCCCGCCCGAGCGTCGTCTGGTACAACGATCCGAAGTGGCGCAGCCTCTTCTTCCAGGCTCTGACCCTCCTCGTCGTGGTGGGGATCGGCTGGAGCATCGTCCACAACACCGCGGTCAATCTCGAGCGGCGCCACATCGCGCAGGGCTTCGACTTCCTGTCGACGACCGCCGGCTTCGACATCAACCAGACGCCGATCGCCTATCCCAAGGACGCCTCCTACGGCCGCGCGATCCTCGTCGGGGTGGCCAACACGGTGATCGTCGCGGTGATCGGCATCGTCCTGGCGACCATCATCGGTTTCGTCGTCGGCATCGGCCGTCTGTCGCACAACGTCGTCTTCTCCGCGATCTGCACGGCCTATGTCGAGACGCTGCGCAACATCCCGGTGCTGCTCCAGATCTTCTTCTGGTACTTCGCCGTCCTCGGGTTGCTGCCGGCGCCGCGCAACTCGCTGCAGCCGATCACCGGATGGATCTTCATCAACAATCGCGGCATCTACCTGCCGGAGTTCCGCTTCGGCGGCTTCGCCGGTTGGGGCATCGTGATCGGCCTCGCGGTCGGCATCCTCGCCGCGGTCGTGATCGCCCGCCGGGCACGTCGCCGCCAGCAGGCCACCGGCGAACAGTTTCCGGTCGGCCGCGTCGCCACGGCGCTGATCCTCGGCCTGCCGTTCGCCGCCTTCGCCGCCTCCGGTTTCGACCTCGCGCTGGTCCCGGCCAAGAAATCGACCTTCAACCTCACCGGCGGCATCGAACTGATCCCGTCGCTGATCGCGCTGACCCTGGCGCTCGCCACCTATACCGCGAGCTTCATCGCCGAAGTGGTCCGCGCCGGCATTCTGGCGGTCTCCCACGGCCAGACCGAAGCCGCCCGCTCGCTCGGTCTCTCCCATGGCCACACCCTGCGCTTCATCGTCATTCCCCAGGCGATGCGGGTGATCGTGCCGCCGCTGACCAACCAGTTCCTGAACCTGACCAAGAACTCCTCGCTGGCGGTGGCGATCGGTTATCCCGATCTGGTCTCGACCGGCGGCATCGTGCTCAACCAGTCGGGACAGGCGATCGAGGTGATCGCCATCTGGATGGCGATCTATCTGGGAACTTCGGTGCTCACCTCCCTGGTGATGAACACCTACAACCGCCGTATGGCGATCGTGGAGCGGTGAACCGATGACGACCTCCCACACGACCGACGCGACGAATTGGGTGCGCACCGAGATGGCGCCGGCCAGACGGCCGCCGTCTTCGTCGATCGGCCTCGTCGCCTGGGTTCGCACGCGGTTGTTCGGATCGCTCGGCGATTCCCTGCTGACCCTGGTCGGCCTGACGATCGCCGCCTCGGTGATCTGGTCGGTGCTCGATTTCGCGATCGTCCGCGCGGTCTGGACCGGGGCGGACGGCGAAGTCTGCCGCGTCGAAGGCGCCGGCGCCTGCTGGCCCTACGTCACCGCCTACTGGAACCAGTTCCTCTACGGCCGGTATCCGGCGGAGGAGAGGTGGCGGGCGACACTGGTCTTCGTCGCCTTCTTCGGCCTGCTGGCCCCCCTGGCGATCCCGAAGGTGCCTGCCAAGCGCCTCAACGCGCTGCTGTTCTTCGTCGGTCTGCCGATCTTCGCCTATGTCATGCTGTGCGGCGGCCGGTTCGGACTCGAACCGGTCGAGACCACCCGATGGGGCGGTCTGCTGGTCACCATGGTGGTGGCGGTCACCGGCATCGTCTGCTCGCTTCCGGTCGGCATCCTGTTCGCGCTCGGACGGCGTTCCGAGATGCCGATCGTCCGCATGCTGTCGATCGTCTTCATCGAATTCTGGCGCGGCGTGCCGATGATCACCGTGCTGTTCATGGCGGCGAACATGCTGCCGCTGTTCATGCCGGACGGGGTCGAGGTCGACAAGCTGCTGCGCGCGCTGGTCGGCGTGTCGATCTTCACCGCGGCCTATCTCGCCGAGACGATCCGCGGCGGCCTCCAGGCGATCCCGAAGGGCCAGTACGAAGGCGCCATGGCGCTCGGCCTCGGCTACTGGAAGATGATGGGCCTCGTCGTCATGCCCCAGGCGCTGAAGCTGGTGATCCCGGGCATCGTCAACTCGTTCATCTCGTTGTTCAAGGACACCACCCTGGTGCTGATCGTGTCGATCTTCGACCTGCTCGGCATGATCCAGTCGTCGCGGTCCGATCCGGTCTGGGCGGCGCCGTCGACCGGAACCACCGGATATCTGGTCGCCGCCGTGATATTCTGGATTTTCTGTTTCGGCATGAGCCGCTATTCGCAGTGGATGGAGCGCCGTCTCGCCACCGGCCACAAGCGCTGAGCCTCCGAGGAAAACCGATGACCGATACCGCCGCTCTCGCGCCGACCCCCGCCACCGCCGTCAAGGACGGGCTCGCCGTCCAGATGATCGACGTCAACAAGTGGTTCGGCGACTTCCACGTCCTGAAGTCGATCGACCTCGAAGTGAAGAAGGGCGAGAAGATCGTCATCTGCGGCCCTTCGGGGTCGGGCAAGTCGACGATGATCCGCTGCATCAACCGGCTCGAGGAGCATCAGGCCGGTCGCATCGTGGTCGACGGCATCGAGCTGACCGAAGACCTGAAGCGCATCGACGAGATCCGCCGCGACGTCGGCATGGTCTTCCAGCACTTCAACCTGTTTCCGCACCTGACCATCCTCGAGAACTGCACGCTCGCTCCGATCTGGGTGAAGAAGATGCCGAAGAAGGAGGCCGAGGAGGTGGCGATGCGCTACCTCGAGCGGGTCCGGATTCCCGAGCAGGCGCTGAAGTACCCGGGCCAGCTCTCCGGCGGTCAGCAGCAGCGCGTCGCCATCGCCCGCTCGCTGTGCATGAACCCGAAGATCATGCTGTTCGACGAGCCGACCTCGGCGCTCGA
>CALFRR010000129.1 GCA_937919435.1 uncultured Alphaproteobacteria bacterium
CCGCCGGTCGGCCTCGATCTGGGTCTCGCCGGGACCACCGAGGAAGCCGAAGCCGCCGCGCTGCCGCTCGAGATGGGTCCACGAACGGACCAGCCGCCCCTTCTGATAGGTCAGATGGGCGAGCTCGACCTGGAGCCGCCCCTCCTTGGTGTGGGCCCGTTCGCCGAAGATCTCGAGGATCAGCCCGGTCCGGTCGAGGACCTTCGCGCTCCACGCCTTTTCGAGATTGCGCTGCTGGATCGGCGACAGCGGGTGGTCGACGATCACCAGTTCGACCTTCTCGGCCTCGATGATCGCCTTCAGCTCCTCGACCTTGCCCTGGCCGATCAGCGTGGCCGGACGGGGGTCGGCGACCTTGACCGCCGGAGCGGCGACCACGTCGAGCGAAATCGCCCGCGCGAGGCCGACCGCCTCTTCGCAACGCGCCTCCAGAGAGCGTGTCGTTACCCCCTCGCCGCGCGGCTGCGGCCGCCAAGGCACCACGACGAGCGCACGGGTCGGCTGGCGATCGCGCGCGATGCCCTTTCGCGCCCTCTCGTTCCGCCGTTCGCCCTCGGACTCGTCCTCGTCGCCGTCGTCACGGTCGTTCAACTGCGTGTATCCCCGGAAGATCAGGCTTCTTCGCTCGGCTCGAACAACTGCACCGGCCCGCTCGGCATGACCGTCGAAATCGCGTGCTTGTAGACGAGTTGCGAATGGCCGTCACGGCGCAGCAGGACGCAGAAGTTGTCGAACCAGGTTACGACACCCTGCAGCTTGACGCCATTGATCAGGAAGATGGTGACGGGAGTTTTGTTCTTGCGAACATAGTTGAGGAACGTGTCCTGCAAATTGGGAGCGCGGTCCGCCATGTTGTACGACCTCAGTTGAATTCGTTTCGTTTCGCGAGGTTCCCGCCACGTGAGAGAGCGGGTTGTCATCCGTTCAGGGCGGATGCCTCGGGGTCCGGTCGATCAAGATAGGACGGTGAAGGCCCATCGAACAGGTATGGAAGGCACCACCGACGCCGGAACCGACCCTCCGACGTCGAAAGCCGAAACGTTGTGTTGCAGATGCAACGCCGATCGCAGCCGCTCCCCGTTTTTCGCGTAGCTCGTCATACGACCCCGGCCCCGTCGGTTCCGGTTCAGCCGACGCCCAGCGACTTCAGTTTGCGGTGCAGAGCCGACCGCTCCATCCCGACGAATTCGGCGGTGCGGGAGATGTTGCCCCCGAATCGGTTGATCTGGGCCACCAGATACTCCCGTTCGAAGATCTCGCGCGCATCCCGCAGTGGAAGAGACATCAGATGTTCGCCACCGGTGGTGGTCGGCAGAGTCGGCAGCATGGCACCGATCTCCGCCGGCAACAGGTCGGCGGTGATCACCGCGTCCGGATCCGCCCGGGTCAGGATCATCAGCCGCTCGACGTTGTTCCTGAGCTGCCGGATGTTGCCGGGCCAGTCGTGGGCCTGCAGCACCGCCATCGCGTCCTCGCCGATTCGCCGGACCGGCAGACCGGTGGTGCGCGAGATCTGGTCCATGAAGAACTCGACCAGATGGGGGATGTCGTCGCGCCGTTCGGCGAGCGCCGGCACCCGGATCGGCACCACGGCCAGCCGGTGGAACAGATCCTCGCGGAACCGCCCCTCGCCGATCTCGCGCGGCAGGTCGCGGGCGGTCGACGAGATCACCCGGACGTCGACCTGCACCTTGGTCGAGCCGCCGACCCGGGTGAAGCTCTGTTCGACCAGCACCCGCAGGATCTTCGACTGGGTCTCCCGCGGCATGTCGGCGACCTCGTCGATGTAGAGGGTGCCGCCGTGGGCCTCCTCCATCGCGCCGATCTTGCGGCCGCCGGCGGTGTCCTGCTCGGTGCCGAACAGCTCGACCTCCATCCGCTCCGGGGTGATCGTCGCCGCGTTGATCGCCACGAACGGTCCGGAGGCGCGATGCGACAGGGCGTGGATCGACCGCGCCGCCATCTCCTTGCCGGCCCCCGAGGGACCGGAGATCAGGATCCGGCTGTTGGTCGGCGCCACCCGCTCGATCTGCTGCTTGAGCTGGTTGATCGTGGTCGAGGCACCGAGCATCTCCTGAGAGGTGCCGGAGCGCTCGCGCAGCTCCTTGATCTCGCGCTTCATCTTCGACGCCTCGAGCGCCCGCTCGGCGATCAGCACCAGCCGATCCGCCTTGAACGGCTTCTCGATGTAGTCGTAGGCCCCGCGCTTGATCGCCGAGACCGCGGTCTCGATGTTGCCGTGACCGGAGATGATCACCACCGGCAGGTCGGGATGCAGCCCCTTGATCTGGTCGAGCAGCGCCAGGCCGTCGAGCCGGCTGCCCTGCATCCAGATGTCGAGGAAGACCAGCGACGGCCGCCGCTTCTCGATCGCGGCCAGGCACTCGTCGCTGTTGCCGGCGAGCCGGGTTCCGTGTCCCTCGTCCTCGAGGATGCCGGAGACCAGATCGCGGATGTCTTTCTCGTCGTCTACGATGAGAATGTCGGACGCCATCTTCAGCGCTTTTCTTCTTCTGGGGTCGACGGACCCGCCGCCGGAGCGTTGCGGGAGGAAGCCGCTTCGGGGTCGGCGGAGCCGACCTCGCAGAGCGGCAGGCGGAAGCGGACCATCGCACCATGTCCGCCGGAGGCGACCGCCGGCGCATCGAGGAGATCGATGCGCCCGCCGTGATCCTCGAGTATCTTGCGCACGATCGCCAGACCGAGCCCGGTGCCCTTCTCGCGGGTCGTCACATAGGGTTCGAGCAGCCGCTGGCGGTTCTCCTTCGGCAGGCCGATGCCGTCGTCGATCACCTCGACGACCACGTCGGCGCCTTCCCGCACCAGCCGCACAGCGACGTGTCCGGCGTCGGGCCGCGTTTCCCGCGCCGCCTCCACCGCCTCGCCGGCGTTCTTCACGACGTTGATGAAGGCCTGCGACAGCAGCCGCTGGTCGAACCGCCCCTTGACCGCCTCGGCCGGCAGATCGGTCGAAAAGACGATCTCGGGCTTGGCCACCGACTGCAGGAACACCGCCTCGCGCAGCGCCTCTCCGATGTCGGCCAGCACCGGCTGCGGCTTCGGCATCCGCGCGAACGAAGCGAACTCGTTGACCATCCGCTCGATGTCGCCGACCTGCCGGACGATCGTGTCGACGCATTGGTCGAACACCGTCCGATCGTCCTCGACCCGTTTGCCGTAGCGCCGTTTCAGCCGCTCGGCGGAGAGCTGGATCGGGGTCAGCGGATTCTTGATCTCGTGGGCGATGCGGCGGGCGACGTCCGCCCAGACCGCCGAGCGCTGGGCCGAGACCAGATCGGTGATGTCGTCGAGCGTGACCACCCAGCTGCGCCCGGTGGCGTCCGAGGTCTCGCGGGTCATCCGGACGGTGATCGTCTGCTCGCGGCCCATCCGGCGCAGCGTCACCTGCGCCTGATGCGGTAGCGGCTGATCCTCGAGGATCGCCGCCTCCAGGATCGGCCCGAGCTCCGGCGCCACCTCGAACACCCGGGCACCGATCAGGTTCTCTTCGGGAACCGCGAGCAGCTCGGTCGCCATCCGGTTGGCGAGCGTCACCCGCCCCTCGGTGTCGATGCCGAGCACCCCCGCCGTGACCCCCGCCAGCACCGCCTCGGTGAACCGGCGGCGGCGGTCGATCTGGTCCTTGGCCGAGATCAGTTCGGCCCGCTGGCCGCGGAGCTCGTTGGTCATGGTGTTGAAGGTCTCGGCGAGGTGGGCGAGGTCGCCCTCCTTGCGGCGGACCGGCACCTGCACCGCCAGATGCCCCTTGGAGACGTAGTCGGCGGCGAGGATCAGCCGACGGATCGGCGAGACCAGACGGTCGGCGAAGCCGATGCCGATCCAGATCGCCGCGATCAGGAAGATCAGTGCCATCCCGACGAAGATCATCGCGAAGGCGAGCTGAGCGCCGAACCGGCTGTTGTCGAGCTGGCGGTAGTCGCCCGCCGCCGCCTTGGCCTGCCGCAACGGCCCGAGCACGGCGGGATCGAGCGGCCGTGTCACGTAGAGGTACATGTCGTCGAACTCGGAGAGCTTGACGATCACCCCGACCTGATTGGTGACCCCGGGGGTCAGCACGATCGGTTCGCCCTGAGCCGCCTCCTTCATCGCCTCGGGCGGCGGCATCAGCAGTTCCGACCACTCCGGCACCAGCACGGTGCGGGTCATCACCGTCCCGTCGGCGGTGAGCAGGAAGGCCGCCGGCAGACCGCGCAGCCGCGCCTGCCCGACCATGAAACTGTCGAACCGGTCCGGCTCGCTGTCGTAGAGATCCTTGGCACGGTCGACGTCGGTCGCCATGGCGATCGCATCGGCCCGGATCGCCCGGCCGTGTTCGCTGATGTAGGCCTCGCCGACCATCGCCGCACTCTCGACGATGGTCCGTGTCCGGACCTCGAACCACCGGTCGAGGCCGCGGTCGAGGGTCACCGAGGCGAGGATCGCGACGATCAGGGCCGGCGCCGCGGCGACCACCGAGAACACCCCGATCACCCGGAGATGCAGGTTCGCCGCCGCCCGCCCGGCCCGCCAGGCGAGCCACAACCCGACCATCTCCCAGGCGATCAGGCCGAGCAGCACGGCGAGCAGGACGCCGTTGACGGTCAGCGTGACCGCCACCACCCGTGGGGTCGGCACCACCCGGGTCATGTCGGTCAGGATGGCGAAGGAGACGACCACGGTGACCAGCGCGATCACCGTCAGCACCAGCCCGAACTTGCGCACCCGCCGCGTGGTCTCGCCGACCGGTGCATTCGGCTTCTTCGGAATGGTCAGGATCGTCTGCTGGTCCAAGGAACCCTCGTCGACCGTCCCCACCGACGGGAATCGTCGGTCCTGTGTCGGGCCTATTTGTTGCAGAATTACGGCAGTGTTGCCACGACACAACAGCGGTAGCGACGACATGTGCCTCCGCCCGGCCTCACCGGCCGGCGGGAGCCGCCGCTTCGACCACGCTGCGGATGCCGAACAGCACGAACAACACGCCGATCGCCCGGGTGATCGGGCCGCGGTGGGAGAGGAAGAAGCGCCCGACCGCCGGCAGTCCGGTCCAGGCGACGGTCAGCCCGTCGCCGATCGCCATGCCGAGGGTGGTCGCGGCGAACAGGAGGCCGGCGTCGGCGAGCCCGAGTTCCGGCCCCGAACCGACCGCCAGCGCCCCGTACATGGCGAGCGAGAACGGATAGGCCTTCGGATTGGTCAGCCCGAACAGCATGCCGGTGCGGATCGGCCGTTCCGCCCCGATGGTCGGTGCCACCGTTCCGCCGGCCCCGCCGCGGATCGCCCGAACCCCGAGCCAGATCAGATAGGCCCCGCACAGAAAGCCGAGCAGGCGGAACAGCTCCGGTCCGAGCCGGCTCGCCCCGACCAGCGCGCCGAGCGCCAGCGCCGACCAGGTCAGGTCGCCGACCCCGTGGCCGAGGAAGAACATCAGCGCCCTGCGACGCCCGTGCGCCGCGCCGAGCCCGAGCACGGCGAGCGTCGCCGGTCCCGGGGTCAGCACGTAGACGATGCCGGCGGCGACCGCGGTGGCGAAGAGGACGGGATCCATCGGAGACCTCGGGGGCGCGTCGGGCGAGGGCCGGTGCCGCGCGACACCGGCGGCGGAACGAAGGGCGGGGAAGGCCTCCCACTCGCAGTCTAGGCCGAAACCGCGCGTCGGGCGTGCCGCAATTGCGATGCCCCTGCCGATCCCGCGGGCACCGCGGCTCGCTCCGAGCAGAGCCCGACAACGGCCCCCGAACGTGACGAAGGGGGCCGAAGCCCCCTCCCCGGCCCGCTCGGGGCCCTTTCGGCGTCGACCGCCTCAGCGCGACGAGCGGATCACCTGGACGTCGAGGTCCCGGATCTTCTTGCGGAGCGTGTTGCGGTTCACCCCGAGCAGTTCCGCCGCCTTGATCTGATTGCCGCGGGTGGCGGCGAGCGCGGCCGAGATCAGCGGATATTCGACCTCGCGCAGCACCCGGTGATAGAGCCCGGGCGGCGGCAGGTTGTCGCCGAAGCCGGAGAAATAGGTGGCGAGGTGCCGCTCGACCGAGGCCGACAGCCCCTCGTCGCCGGCCTTCTCCTCCGGCATCGACGAGACCACCGGCTGCGCCAGCTCCGCTTCGATCACCGAATTGGAGATCACGTCCTGCGGATAGAGCGCGGCGAGGCGCCGGATCAGGTTCTCGAGTTCGCGGATGTTGCCCGGCCAGCGGTAGCGGCGCAGACGCTCCAGCGCGGCGTTCTCGATCTGCTTGGCCGGCAGCCCTTCCTTCTCCGCCTGGGCGAAGAAGTGGCGGACCAGATCCGGAATGTCCTCCGAGCGCTCGCGCAAGGGGGGCAGCCGGATCGGCACGACGTTCAGCCGGAAATAGAGGTCCTCGCGGAACAGGCCCTGATTGATCAGCTGGCGCAGGTCCTTGTTGGTCGCGGCGACGATGCGGACGTCGGTCTTGATCGCGGTGCGGCCGCCGACGGTCGTGTATTCGCCCTGCTGGAGGACGCGCAGCAACCGCGTCTGGGCGTCCATCGGCATGTCGCCGATCTCGTCCAGGAACAGCGTGCCACCCTCGGCCTGCTCGAACCGGCCGGCGGAGCGCGAGGCGGCGCCGGTGAAGGCCCCCTTCTCGTGGCCGAACAGCTCGCTCTCGATCAGATCGCGCGGAATCGCCGCCATGTTGATCGCGACGAAGGGGCCGGCCCGGCGCTTGCCGTAGTCGTGCAGCGCCCGCGCCACCAGTTCCTTGCCGGTGCCGCTCTCGCCGGTGATCATCACCGTCAGGTCGGTCTGCATCAGCCGGGCGAGCACCCGGTAGATGTCCTGCATCGCCGGCGACCGGCCGACCAGCGGGATCCCCTCGCCGTCGCCGTCCTCTTCCTCCTGAGCCCGCTTCTGCTTCGGCTCGGCGAGCGCCCGGCCGACGATGGCGATCAGCTCCTTCAGGTCGAAGGGCTTGGGCAGATACTCGTAGGCGCCGCGTTCGGAGGCGCGGATCGCGGTCATGAAGGTGTTCTGCGCGCTCATCACGATGACCGGCAGATCCGGTCTGAGCTTCTTGATGCGCGGCAGGAGATCGAAGGCGTTCTCGTCCGGCATCACCACGTCGGTGATCACCAGATCTCCCTCGCCCTGTGCCACCCAACGCCACAGCGTGGCGGCGTTCGAGGTGAGACGTACCTCGTAGCCGGCGCGCGACAGCGCCTGATTGAGCACGGTCCGGATGGCGGCGTCGTCGTCGGCGACGAGAATGTTGCCCGTCGGCATGGCCCTGTGGTCCTCGTCCGATGTCAGAGACCCGACGGCCGCGGCTTCTCGTCCCTGCTGCCCGAATAGGCGGGCATCAGGATCCGGAAGACGGTGCGACGGGGTTGGGATTCGCATTCGACCACGCCACCGTGGTCACGGATGATCTTGGCGACCAGTGCCAGACCGAGGCCGGAGCCGTTGGTCTTGGTCGTCACGAACGGATCGAACAGATGTTCGACGAGATCGGCCGGCACGCCCGGACCGTTGTCCTTGACGCAGAACTCCAGCGCCAGCGTCACCTTGTCCTTCGAGCCGGGCACCGAGAGGCGCACCCCCGGCCGATAGGCGGTGGTCAGCACGATCTCGGCGTCCGGCTGGTCGCCGAGCGCCTCGCAGGCGTTCTTCACCAGATTGAGGAACACCTGGACCATCTGGTCGCGGTTGGCGTGGATCGGCGGCAGCGACGGATCGTATTCCTCGAGGATCCGGACCGCCCGTCCGAAGCCCGACTGGGCCAGACGTTTGACGTGGTCGAGGACGGTGTGGACGTTGATCGGATCGCGCTCGACCGGCCGCTCGTCGGAGAACACCTCCATCCGGTCGACCAGCTTGACGATCCGGTCGGCCTCGTCGGTGATCAGCCGGGTCAGCGCCCGGTCGTCGTCGGAGGCCGACTGTTCGAGCAGCTGGGCCGCGCCGCGGATGCCGGAGAGCGGGTTCTTGATCTCGTGGGCGAGCATCGCGGCGAGGCCGGAGACGGTCCGTGCCGCCCCGCGATGGGTCAGCTGACGGTCGATCTTGTCGGCCATCGACCGTTCCTGGAGCATCAGCACCACGCAGTCCGGCCGATCGGCGAGCGGCGCGGCGTAGATGTCGACCACCCGGTCACCGGGCAGCCGCGGGCTCTCGATGTCGACCCGATACTCGGAGACCGGCGCCTGACGGTCGCGCACCTGGCCGATCAGTTCGAGCAGCGGCGAGCCGAACGGCACGAAATACGAGACCTTGTGGCGTCGCATGAAGCCGACCGAGGCCTGGAAGAAATGCTCGGCGGCGTCGTTGGCGGCGACGATCGCCCCCGCCCCGTCGACGGTGATCACCGGGTGCGGCAAGGCGTTGAGGACGGAAGCGGCGGTCGCCGCAGCCGGAAGCCCCGGTGCCTCGTTCGGTGTCGTCGTGGTCATGCGGCACTCCTCGTCGCCCGGGTCGAGAACAGGCCGTGGATCAGCCTGAGGACACGGGCGGGATCATCGGCGGTCAGCAGGGCGCGTCGATCGTCGGCGGTGACGGGATCGCCGCCGCGCGCTTCGGCGGCTTCCAGATACCAGGCGAGATGCTTGCGGGCCGTCTTCGTCCCGACGAAGCGGCCATGGTGAGTGATCATCGCGTCGTAGTGTTCGGCGACGATTTCCGCGAGCGCCGCCCCTTCCGGTTCGGCGGGAACCTCGCGCCCGGCGAGCCCGGCGGCGATGCGGCCCGGCAGCCAGGGCCGCCCACAGGCGGCACGCCCGACCATCACGCCGTCCGCACCCGACCGGTCGAGCGCCGCGCGCGCCGTCTCGACCGAGGCGACGTCGCCGTTGACCACCACCGGGATCGCCACCGCGTCGCGCACCGGCGCCACCGCGTCCCAATCGGCGGTGCCGTCGTAGAACTGATCCCGGGTCCGGCCGTGGACGGTGACCATCGCCACCCCTTCCGCCTCGGCTCGCCGGGCGAGTTCGGGGGCGACCATCTGCGACCGGTCCCAGCCGAGCCGCATCTTGACGGTGACCGGCACGTCGACCGCCGACACCACCTCGCGGATGATCGCCGTGGCGAGGTCGAGATCGCGCATCAGCGCCGAACCGGACCAGCCGTTGACCACCCGCTTGGCCGGACAACCCATGTTGAGGTCGATCACGTCGGCACCGGCGTCGACCGCCATCCGGGCGGCCCGCGCGGTCGGCTCCGGCACCCGGCCGGCGATCTGGACGACGTGGCAGGCCAGCCCTTCGCCGGCGAGCCGCACCGTCGCGTCGACGTCGCCGACCGCCAGTGCGTCGGATCCCACCATCTCGGTCACCACCACGTCGGCGCCATGACGAATCGCCAACCGCCGGAACGGCAGGTCGGTGATGCCCGACATCGGGGCGAGGAAGACCGGAAGGCTGTGCGACCAAGCCCCGAGAACCACCGGACGGTTCTCGATCGGCTTCGCCGTACACTGCATGGCCGGCAGGTCGTCGGGATGACTGCTCATTCGCTGTGCATCGAACTCCATCGACCACATGAATGGCAGATTTTTGGGCGAGGGCAAGTCACCATCTGAAATTCTGCGCAATATCGTTGCCGTGTGCCCGCCCCCGAGGCGGGATCGGTCTCCGAGGCGGCGGTATAGAGGCTCGCGAGCGGGAATTCCAGACGAAGAAGCGAGTCCCGGCCACATCGTAGGCCGGTCGATCGGTCGCCGGATCGTCGTCCGTCCCGATCGGGGCGCGACCTTCGGTCACAAGGGCGTGGCCATGTCGACGAGGGTCGATCGCGGCACGAAGGCCACCCCCTCGAACGACACGTCGAGGAAGGATTCCGGCTCGGTCGCCATCACGAAACGGCTGTCGGTCAGGCCGTAGAGCGCGTGGAGAATGCCGTCGACCGCCTCCGGATAGAACGGCTTGTGCAGAAAGTGGTCGACGCCGATGTGGGCGGCGGCACGGCGCAACCCTTCGTCCCGATCGCTCGACATCAGCACGACGTGCACGTCGTTGCGCGCGTAGAGCACTTCACCCGCCGCATCGAGACCGTCGATCCCCGGCATGTGGACGTCGATGAAGGCGATGTCGTAGCCGACGCCACGGAACAGCCGGATCGCCTCCTCACCGTCGGCGGCCTCCGCCACCGTGAGATTGAACCGGCTCCTCTGGACGATCCGCTTCACCAGCGTGCGCACCGTGGTGCTGTCGTCGACGATCAACACCCGCCGCGTCCGCGACATCTGCACGACCCGCAGCAGCACCATGCCGAGCTTGGTCTGTTCGAACGGCTTGGGCAGGATGTCGTAGGCGCCACGCGCCTCGAGCGCCGCCAGGGTCTCCGGCGAGACGTCCCCGGAGATCGATACGATGATCGGCGGCTTGCGCCCCATCAGGATCCTGTCGAGCTTGTCGAGGAACACCATCCCCCCGACGTGCGGCATGTTCAGGTCGAGGAACAGCACCTCGGGAACGAACTTGCTCAGGAAGCGGGCCGCCTCCAGGGCGCCTTCCGCCTCGAACACGTGACAGTCGCGCATGATCGACGCGATCGCCGCCCGCAGATGATTACGCACGGTCAACGAATCATCGACGACGAGAGCACTGAGAACCGGCACGGCGCAGTCGAGCCTCCACCAGGGACAGGATGTATTTTGCGAAGAACACCTAAGAATTTCTTTTCACCTACGTTCGAACATGCGCTTTGAGCGCCGAAAACGGCGAATTTCAATATCTGAAGTCCGATGGATCGGTGCTTTCGGAGATCATACTGTAATTTTACTTGTCGCCCCGCGCGCCGGACATCGCCGCTCCGGCCCTCTTCGGCGTGGGCTCGGAGGCGCGGCTCGGCTATAGAGGAGCCCGCGAACGACGAGAGGGAGAACCGGGGTGAATCGAGCGAGAGTGGCCGCGGTGATCGTGGCGGCGGGCAGCGGCACCCGGGCCGGCGCGACCGGCGAACCGCCCAAGCAGTATCGCCGGCTCGCCGGCCGGAGCCTGCTCGCCCACACCCTCGAGGTCTTCCTCGCCCATCCGGGGATCGCCACGGTGCTGACCGTGATCAACCCCGACCACGACGCCCGGTGGCGGGCGGCCCGCGCCGAGCTCGCCGATCCCTCTCGGCTCGCCGAGCCGGTCGCCGGCGGCGCCACCCGTCAGGCTTCGGTCGCCGCCGGGCTCGAGGCACTGGCCGCGATGGCCGAGCCGCCCGATCTGGTCCTCGTCCACGACGCCGCCCGCCCCTTCGTCACGCCGGCGATCCTCGACCGCGCCATCGCCACCCTCGCCGAGGCCGACGGCGCGCTGGTCGCGATCCCGGTGGTCGACACCCTGAAGGAAGCCGACCCGACCGGCCGGATCACCGCCACCCGTCCGCGCGACGGGCTCCACGCCGCCCAGACGCCGCAGGGCTTCCGGTTTCCCGCGCTGCTCGACGCCCATCGCCGGGCGATCGCGGCCGGCGAAGTCGGCTTCACCGACGACGCCGCGGTCGCCGAATGGGCCGGTCTCGAGGTCCGGGTGGTCGAGGGCGAGCCCGGCAACGTCAAGGTGACCACGGCAGGCGACGTCGCCGCGGCCGAACGCCGGTTGCTCGTCGACCGCTTCGCCGCCACCGCCGACGTCCGGGTCGGCACCGGCTACGACGTCCACGCCTTCGCTCCCGGCACCTCGGTCTGGCTGTGCGGCGTCGAGATCCCCCATACGATGCGGCTCGACGGCCATTCGGACGCCGACGTGGCGCTTCACGCGGTCACCGACGCGTTGCTCGGCACCCTCGGCGACGGCGACATCGGCGCCCATTTCCCGCCCTCCGACGAGCGTTGGCGCGGCGCCGCCTCGGCCCTGTTCCTCGAGGACGCGCTTCTCCGTCTCGCACGCCGCGGCGGCCTGCTCGCCCATGTCGACGTGTCGATCGTCGCCGAGGCGCCGAAGATCGGCCCCAACCGCGAGGCGATGCGGACCCGTCTGGCCGAGATCTGCGGCGTCCCGCTCGACCGGGTGGCGGTCAAGGCGACCACCAACGAGAAGCTCGGTTTCGTCGGCCGGCGCGAAGGGATCGCGGCGCTGGCCACCGTCACCGTCCGCCTGCCGCTCGCCTGAAGGAGGAAGAGATGCTCGATCTGACGCCGCTCGAGCCGAGAGCCGCCGACATCCTCGCCCGCGCCCGGGCCCGGCGGTTGAAGATCGTGACCGCCGAGAGCTGCACCGGCGGTCTGGTCGCCGGGCTGCTGACCGCGATCGCCGGCTCGTCCGACGTCTTCGAACGCGGCTACGTGACCTACTCCTACGAGGCCAAGACCGAGCTGCTCGGCGTCGACGCGGCCCTCCTGAAGCGCCGCGGTGCGGTCGATCGCGAGGTCGCGGAGACCATGGCGGCCGGGGCGCTCGCCCGTTCCCACGCCGACGTCGCGGTATCGGTCACCGGCATCGCCGGACCCGGCGGCGGCACGGCGAAGAAACCGGTCGGCCTCGTGCATTTCGCCGTCGCCCGCGGCGCCCGGATCGAGGCGGTCGAACGCCGCTTCGGCGATCTCGGCCGCGACGGGGTGCGCCGCGCCGCGGTGATCGAGGCGCTCGACCTGCTCGATCGGGCGATCGCCTGGGAGTGAGGTCCGGTCCGGCGCGCAGCGCCGGACGAAATCGTCCGGTGGACGATGTCGAGGACCGAACGCCCCGAGCCCCGCGAGGGGCCGGGGAGGCGCGCAGCGCCGGACGAAGCCGCCGCCCCTCAGCCCCGTCGGCCGCCCCACGCGAAACGTCGTCGGGGCGACATCGCACCACGACGAAATCGTTTAGGCTCTCGCCGATCGCCCGGGTCCGGGCACCGAGGAGACGACCGGGCATGACCAGGGCGGATCGTTACGTCAGCTTTCGCGACATCGACTTCGAAGCCAACATGGCGGCGGTCCTCGTGCATCTCGCCCGCCGGCTCGAAGGTCCGGAGCGCGACAACCCGTTCTGGAAGCGGTTCTCCGAGCGATTGGCCGCGGCAGAGGCGGGAGAGGCGTCGATCGCCGATCGCCTGCTCCTCCTCCATTCCCACGTCTACTACCTGAACGACCTGTTCGAGGACGACGAGGACGCATCGGCCGCCCTCGCCAAGCTCGAGCGCGAGTGCTTCTGACGCCGCGCCGCGTCTCCTACACCGCCGAAGGCCGGCCCCGCCCGTCGCCGACCACCGTGGCGAGACGTGCCGGATCGGGGATCCGATAGACGCCGCGCCGCCGCCGTTCGATCACCCCCTCGCGGATCAGCGCGTTGAGTGCGGCGGAGGTCGCCTGCCGCGATGCACCGACGAAGCCGGCGATCTCTTCGACGCTCGATTCGAGTTCGCCCGAAGGCCCCGCCCGGTCGCCGACGAAACGGGCGATGCGTCCGCGGACGTCGCGGAACATCAGATCGCGGATGGTGGCGAGGAACGAGGCCGCGGTCCGCCCGAGAATCGACACCAGCGCGAGCGCCAGGTCCGGATGATCCCGGAGCTTCTCGCCGAAGGTCGCGATGTCGGCGATCCGCAACTCGCACTTCTCCAGCGCCTCGATCCGGCAGCCGGCGTGCAGGGAGAACATGTCGCCGGACCGGAAGTCGACCAGCGCGATCTCCCGTTCGTCTCCCTCGAGCGTCATCCTGAGCCGGCCGGAGAGCAGCACGAAGACGCCGTCTTCGCCCTCCTCCCCCGCCGCCAGGACCTCGCCCCGCCCGCACGAGATCGGTCGGAACCCGTCGAGGAAGCGCGCCGCCGCCGGACCGGCGAGGAGATCGGAGACGCTGAACTTCGGCGGCACCGGCATCCTCCCGAGAGCGGAATCAGACCGCCTTGGCGATCCGGTCGAAGGCGACGAGACGTTCGAGCAGCGCAGGCATGTCGGCGAGCGCCACCATGTTCGGCCCGTCGGACGGAGCGCGGTCGGGATCCTCGTGGGTCTCGACGAACAGGCCGGCCACCCCGACCGCCACCGCGGCGCGGGCCAGCGTCGCCACGAAGCGACGGTCGCCGCCCGACGAGGTGCCCTGCCCGCCGGGCTGCTGGACCGAATGGGTCGCGTCGAAGATCACCGGCGCCCCGGTCTCGGCCATGATCGGCAGGGCGCGGAAGTCGGAGACCAGCGTGTTGTAGCCGAAGCTCGCCCCGCGTTCGGTCAAGAGCACGTTCGGATTGCCGGCGCCGGTCAGCTTGGCGACCACGTTCTTCATGTCCCAGGGGGCGAGGAACTGGCCCTTCTTGACGTTGACCACCCGTCCCGTCGCCGCCGCGGCCAGCAGCAGGTCGGTCTGCCGGCAGAGGAAGGCGGGGATCTGCAGGACGTCGACGGCTTCGGCGACCGGCGCGCACTGCGCCGCGTCGTGGACGTCGGTCAGCACCGGCAGGCCGAGGCTCTCGCGGATCTCGGCGAACACCGGCAGCGCCGCGGAGAGGCCGACGCCGCGCGCCGCCGCCGCCGAGGTGCGGTTCGCCTTGTCGAACGAGGTCTTGAACACCAGTCCGATGCCGAGCTTCGCGCAGATCTCCTTCAGCGCCGCCGCCATCTCCAGCGCATGCGCCCGGCTCTCCATCTGGCAGGGACCGGCGATCAGGGCGAACGGCAGGCGGTTGGAGAAGACGACCGGTCCGACCCGGACTTCCGAATGGGGATTCATGGATTTCCTCGGGGTTCTGAGCCGCCTCACACGGCCATGGCGGCGGCGTCGACGATGCCGCCGGCGAGCGAGGCACCGGCGAGCAGGATGCCGGCGGCGATTTCGCCGCGCTCGATCCGCGCCGACAGGTCGGAGAGGATCACCAGCCGGAACAGCCAGTAGACCGCCACCTGGACGACGATCGCCAACACGCCCCAGATCAGGAAGACGAGCAGCGTCGCCGCGTGCTGCGCGGCGACCGCCAGCGGCAGGGTGTAGCCGACGAGACTACCGGTGAAGGCGAGCGCCGCGGCGGTGTTGCCGGCGCGGATCAGCTTCAGTTCGTCGTGGGCGGTCGAGGCGGTGTAGACCGCCGCATAGACCGCCATCAGCCCGAGCGACAGGCCGACGTAGACGAGGAAGGGCCCGAGCCCGGCGAGACTGTCGAAGACCGGCTGCAGATCCATCGGGTTCCTCCCTCGGGTCGCGTCGGTGTTGCGCCGCCGGCGGGGCCGGCGACCTCCCGCCTCACACCATCCGGCTCTGTTCCTTCGCCGCGGCGATGAACGAGGTGAACAGCGGATGCGGCGCGAACGGCCGGCTCTTCAGCTCCGGATGGTACTGGACGCCGATGAACCACGGATGATCGGCGATCTCCACCGTCTCCGGCAACACCCCGTCCGGCGACATGCCGGCGAAGTGCAGGCCGGCCCGCTCCAGCGCGTCGCGATAGTCGATGTTGACCTCGTAGCGGTGGCGATGACGCTCGGAGATCTCGGTCGCGCCGTAGATCCGGGCGATCTTCGACCCTTCCTCGAGCCGCGCCCGATAGGCGCCGAGACGCATGGTGCCACCGAGGTCGCCGCCTTCGGCACGCACCTGCAGCTCGTTGCCCTTGACCCATTCGGTGAGCAGACCGACCACCGGTGCGGCACAGGCCCCGAACTCGGTCGAGTTGGCGCCCTCGATGCCGGCCAGATTGCGGGCCGCTTCGATCACCGCCATCTGCATGCCGAAGCAGATGCCGAAATACGGGATCTTCTTGCGCCGGGCGTGGCTCGCCGCGAGGATCTTGCCCTCGGTGCCGCGCTTGCCGAAGCCGCCGGGCACCAGGATGCCGTGGACGTGCTCCAGATAGGGCGTCGGATCCTCCTTCTCGAAGATCTCCGAATCGACCCAGTCGAGATTGACCTTGACCCGGTTGGCGATGCCGCCGTGGGTCAGCGCCTCGATCAGCGACTTGTAGGCGTCCTTGAGCTCGGTGTACTTGCCGACGATGGCGATCGTGACCTCGCCTTCCGGATTGTGGATCCGGTCGGAGATCTCGCGCCACATCGAGACGTTCGGCTCCGGCGCGACGTCGATGCCGAAGGCGGCGAGGACCTCGTTGTCGAGACCCTCGGCGTGATAGGCGATCGGAACGTCGTAGA
>CALFRR010000130.1 GCA_937919435.1 uncultured Alphaproteobacteria bacterium
AGCCGCGTCCGGCGTCGCCGGCCCGCGCCGCTTCGATGGTCGCGTTGAGGGCCAGCAGATTGGTCTGTCCGGCGATGGTCGAGATCAGGCCGAGCACGTCGCCGATCTTCTGGGCCGCCTGCGACAGCCGGGCCACCTTGCCGGCGGTCGCGTCGGCGTCGCGGGCCGCCTCGCCGGCGATGCGGGCGCTCTCGTTCACCCGGCGGCCGATCTCGGCGACCGAGGCGGCGAGTTCCTCCGCCGCCGAAGCGACGGTCTGGACGTTCGACGAGGCCTCCTCGGACGCGCCGGCCACCGCGATCGACTGACGGTTGGTCTGCTCGGCCGAGGCCGACATGGTCTGCGCGGCCCCCTGGAGCTGGTTCGAAGCGGAGGACACCGCGCCGATGATCCCGCCGACCGCGGCCTCGAAGCTCTCGGCGAGCTGGTGCATCGCCTGTTTCTTCTCCGCCTGGGCCCGGATCTCCGCTTCCTTCTGCTCCCGCTCCAGCCGGAGCTTGTCGAGGCCGTTCTCGCGGAACACCACCGCGGTGCGGGCGACGTCGCCGACCTCGTCGCGACGATCGGTGCCGGCGACCTCCTTGTCGAACTCACCGTCGGCGAGGCGCTGCAACACCGAGACGATGTTGCGCAACGGATGGACGATGCCGAACTGGCCGACCAGGAAGCCGGCGACGAGGCCGAAGACGATGCCGCAGGCGGCGACGATCACGATCAGCCGGCTCGCCGACTGGTAGTCGACGGTGGCCTGGTTCGACGCCGTTTCGACCGCGCGGTCGAGCTCGCCGGCCAGCTCCCGGATCGCCTCCCGCATCGCTTCGGCGACCTTGGCGCTCGACAGCGTCTCGTCGCGCAACCGTTCGAGCTCGGCGGTCATCTGGAAGTTCTTCACCGCCTCGGCGGCGCGGAAGGTCTCCTGCATCTCGCGCTCGTAGTTGCGGTACTGGGCGAGCAGGTCCTCGAGCTTGCGACGCTGGGCGTCGGGAATGGACTTGGCCAGTTCGTCGGCCCGCGACTTGAACTGCTGCATCTCGGCGTCGAGCAGCCGACGGCTCTCGCGGTAGTTCTCGGTGCGCGGGTCGGCGGCGATGCGGAACTCGGTCCGGTTCATCGCCATCAGGTTGGCGGTCAGGCGTTGCGCCATCAGAGCCGCACCGGCCGCGGTCTCCATGCGGTCGGTGGCGTCGTTCAGGCGCGACAACGAGGTGACGCCGACCCAACTGATCGCTCCGGCGACGCCACTCAGGACGACGATGATCGCGAAGAGTTTGGTCAGGACGCGAAAGCGGGCGAGAAACGACATGGGGCGGGCCATCCTTCGGCTCGGGCGGCGACCGTCGGCGGACGGTCGTGCGGGGATCTCGGGTCGACCGGTCGAACCGGTTCGTGCGGGCGCGCGACGGCAACGTGGCGTCGGCAGAGCCGCCACGACGTTTCGCGACACCCGTGTTCGGTGTACCGACGGTGGTATTCTCCGTACGGCGCCGTCTAGAGCTCTCAGACTACGGTTAACGAATCGTAAAAACTGGACGTGCCGCGATAAATAGACAGAAATGAAGCGACGTTTCCCGCCAAATCATCAAATTACAGTAATGGTAAATGGTATCGCAGATGGTGTCTTCGTCGGAAATAGTCGTCACGGGGGCTGATGGTGGGATGGAGGGCGCGAGGTCATCGCGGCGGCCGCTTCTTTCCAGAGTGAAGTAATCCGTCGGACGGGCATCGGCGAAAAAAGAAGGCAGGTGGGAAGAACACGGGGTCTGCTTCCGCTCGCGCGCATTCCCGGCGCCGATTTCGTCGCCGGAACGAAGATTCGAGTGCGCCCGTCGTAGGCTACGTAAGGATACGAGTACGAGCTCTTTCGATGTGGTGACTTCGTCATGTGTCGCTCGCTCGCTCGCTCGACCGGAACATTGCTCGAAACGCTTCGGCAACCCTGCGTCTTCTTCGCCGGACCGATCGGGAAACGCGCCGCCGGCGATCTGCAAAAAAGGCAGAGCTCGTGGGAACGCGGGTCGCCCCGGTGGCGGTATGCCGCGTGGCTTCCGCTGCCGAGGGCGTGTGAAGCGCGCGGATTTCCGTCTTTCGCACGCGCTTTCTCGAGAGAAAACGTTTTCAGATCATTTCGTGTGACGCATCCGGGTGATTGCGGAGAAGGCCGGGTTATCGCACTCTTCGGCCAAGAAATCGGTTGACGCACGGACTGAAAAGGTTTTCATACACAACGAAAGTCGAAGAGGGCGCGAGGCGGGCGGAACGGCCCGTCCGAGGTTCCGACGGAGGCCATCGGCCGCCGGTTTCCGGGATTTCGCATCGCCCTCCCGCTGCGGGAGTCGACCGCGTCTCCCTAGCCGAACCCGAGGAGCCCCCCAATGCCCGTTTCGACACTGGCCGATCTCGACGCTCTGGTCGCCCGCGTGAAGGCCGCCCAGCAGATCTACGCCGGCTTCGACCAGGAGAAGGTCGACCTGATCTTCCGCCAGGCCGCCTTCGCCGCCGCCGCCGCCCGTATCCCGCTCGCCGTCCAGGCGCACGAGGAGACCGGGATGGGCGTGGTCGAGGACAAGGTGGTCAAGAACCATTTCGCCTCCGAGTACATCTACAACAAGTACAAGGACGAGAAGACCTGCGGCGTTCTGGAGGTCGACGACGTCGGCGGTACCATGACCATCGCCGAGCCGATCGGTCTGATCTGCGGCATCGTGCCGACCACCAACCCGACCTCGACCGCCATCTTCAAGGCGCTGATCTCCTTGAAGACCCGCAACGGCATCGTGTTCTCGCCCCATCCGCGCGCCAGGGCCGCGACCTGCGCCGCCGCCAAGCTGGTGCTCGACGCCGCGGTCGCCGCCGGCGCGCCGGAAGACATCATCGGCTGGATCGACACCCCGTCGGTCGAGCTGTCGAACGCCCTGATGCGCCATCCGGAGGTCAACCTGATCCTCGCCACCGGCGGTCCGGCGATGGTCAAGGCGGCCTATTCGTCGGGCAAGCCGGCGATCGGCGTCGGCGCCGGCAATGCGCCGGTGGTGATCGACGAATATGCCGACATCAAGCGTGCCGTCGCCTCGATCCTGATGTCGAAGACCTTCGACAACGGCATGATCTGCGCCTCCGAACAGGCGGTGGTCGCGGTCGACGCGGTCTACGAACAGGTCCGCGAGCGCTTCGCCACCCACGGCGGCCACATCCTGTCGGCCGCGGACCTCGAGGCGGTGCGCCGCGTCGTCTTCCCGAACGGCCATCTGTCGCCCAACATCGTCGGCCAGTCGGCCGAGACCATCGCCGCGATGGCCGGCATCACCGTGCCGCCGGCGACCAAGGTGCTGATCGGCGAGGTCGAGGTGGTCGGCGACGAGGAGCCCTTCGCCCACGAGAAGCTCTCCCCGACGCTGGCTCTCTATCGCCGCAGGGACTTCGCCGCGGCGGTCGACGCGGCGGCGGAGCTGGTGGCGCTCGGCGGCATCGGCCACACCTCGGTGCTCTACACCGACCAGGATCGCCACGAGGAGCGGGTCCGCGCCTTCGGCGCCCGGATGAAGACCGCCCGCATCCTGATCAACACGCCGTCGTCGCACGGCGGCATCGGCGATCTCTACAACTTCAACGTGGCGCCGTCGCTGACGCTCGGTTGCGGCTCCTGGGGCGGCAACTCGATCTCCGACAACGTCGGCCCCAAGCACCTCATCAATCGCAAGACCGTCGCGAAGCGGGCCGAGAACATGCTCTGGCACAAGCTCCCCAAGTCGATCTATTTCCGTCGCGGCGCCATCGTCGAAGCGATGAAGGATCTCGCCGGCAAGAAGCGGGCGCTGGTCGTCACCGACCGGTTCCTGTTCCAGAACGGTCATGCCGACGAGCCGATCCGGCTCCTGAAGGACGCCGGCCTCGACGTCGAGGTGTTCTCCGACGTCGCCGCCGATCCGACGCTGGGCGCGGTGAAGAAGGGCGTCGAGCGCGCCGCGGCGTTCAAGCCGGACGTGATCGTCGCCTTCGGCGGCGGTTCGCCGATGGACGCGGCCAAGATCATCTGGGTGATGTACGAGCACCCGGAGGTCCATTTCGAGGACCTGGCGCTGCGCTTCATGGACATCCGCAAGCGGATCTACAAGTTCCCCAAGCTCGGCGTGAAGGCGGAGCTGGTGGCGATCCCGACCACTTCGGGCACCGGTTCGGAAGTGACGCCGTTCGCGGTGGTCACCGACGACACGACGGGGATGAAGTATCCGCTCGCCGACTACGAGCTGACCCCGTCGATGGCGGTGATCGACGCGAACTTCGTGATGAACATGCCGAAGGGTCTGACCGCCTTCGGCGGCATCGACGCGGTGACCCATGCGCTCGAGGCCTATGTCTCGGTGATGGCGAACGAGTTCTCCGACGGCCAGGCGCTGCAGGCGCTGAAGCTCCTCAAGGAGTATCTGCCCGACGCCTACACCCACGGCGCCGCCGATCCGGTGGCGCGTGAGCGGGTCCACAACGGCGCCACCATCGCCGGCATCGCCTTCGCCAACGCCTTCCTCGGCGTCTGCCACTCGATGGCCCACAAGCTCGGCGCGGCCTTCCATCTGCCGCACGGTCTGGCCAACGCGCTCTTGATCGCCAACGTCGTGCGCTACAACGCCAACGACAACCCGGTGAAGCAGACCGCCTTCTCCCAGTACGACCGGCCGCAGGCGCGGCGTCGCTACGCGGAAGTGGCCGAGCATCTCGGCTTCGAAGGGGCTCGTACCGGTGATCGGGTCGTCGCGCTGATCGCCTGGATCGAGGGTCTGAAGAAGCACATCGGCATTCCCGCCTCGATCCGTGAGGCCGGCGTTCCGGAAGACGAGTTCCTGGCCGCCGTCGACCGGATCGCGATCGAGGCCTTCGACGATCAGTGCACCGGCGCCAACCCGCGCTTCCCGCTGATCGCCGAGCTGAAGGCGATCCTGCTCGACAGCTACTACGGCCGGCCGTTCGTCGAACTCGCCGAACGCGACTCCGAAGCCGTCACCGTCGACACCTCGATCGTCGTCGCCGGCTGAGAACACGGCGCTTCCCGGCTCCCTCGCGACGGATCGCTCGCCCCCGTCCGTCGCGCTTCCGGGAAGCGCCGCTGCCATCCCGCAAGTCCACCCGTGGCGGCCGCACTTCCGATGGCCGCGAGGAGATTGAAATGACTGTTCGTGTAGCGATCAACGGGTTCGGCCGGATCGGCCGCAACGTGCTGC
>CALFRR010000131.1 GCA_937919435.1 uncultured Alphaproteobacteria bacterium
CGCCCCCTCCCGCTTCCTGGCGATCGACTGGAACCGGGCCGGCGGCATCGCGCTCTCCCAGGGCAGCGCCACCAGCCATGTCGCGATGCTCGCCAGGAGCCGCGGCGTGCCGATGGTGATCGGCCTCGGCGCGATCGATCTCTCCGACGGCCGCCTCGTCGTCCTCGACGGCGACGCCGGTACGCTGGCGGCGGCTCCGGCCGGCGCGGTCGCCGGCCGCAAGGTGGCGACCGAGACCGAAGAGGTCGATCCGTCTCTCGCCGGTCCCGCGATCACCGCCGACGGCGAACGGGTGGTCACCCTGGTCAACATCATGGGGCCGGCCGACCTGAAGCGGCCGATCGCGGCGCAGGCCGACGGCATCGGTCTGTTGCGCTCGGAGTTCCTGTTCGCCGAGGGGCGGCCGGACGAAGAGGCGCAGTATCGGATCTATCGCGACATCCTCGCCTGGGCCGGCGATCGGCCGGTCACCGTGCGCACCCTCGACGTCGGCGGCGACAAGCCGCTCGAAGGGGTGACGATCGACGGCGAGGCCAATCCGTTCCTCGGCCTGCGCGGCATCCGTCTCTCGCTGAAGCATCGCGACCTGTTCAAGGTTCAGCTCCGGGCGCTCGCCCGGGCGGCGGTGCACGGGGCGCTCGAGGTGATGTTCCCGATGATCGCAGTGCCCGCCGAATACGATGCCGCCGCCGCGCTGATGGACGAGGCGCTCGCCGAACTCGCCGCGGAAGGGGTGCCGGCCCGCCGGCCGCCGCTCGGCATGATGGTCGAAGTGCCTTCGGCGGCGATCGCCATCGATCTGTTCGCGGCCGACTTCTTCTCGATCGGATCGAACGACCTGACCCAGTTCGTACTCGCCTGCGATCGGGCGAACGGGGCGGTCAACGATCTCTTCGACGCGACCAGCCCGGCGGTGGTCCGGCTGATCGAACGCGTGGTCGCCCACGGCAGGGCGACGGGGCGCAAGGTTTCGCTGTGCGGCGAGATGGCCTCCGAACCGGCCGGCCTCGCCGTTCTGCTCACCGCCGGTCTCGACCGGGTGTCGGTGTCGCTCGCCGCTCTCGGGAGGACCAAGCGGGCGGTCGCCGCGTTCCGACGCGGCGGGTGACGAGAACAGGGTGGGCGCGGGATTTCCCTCGCCCGCCTCTGCCCGGCGTCGCACTCTTTCGGGGAGGCGCCGGGTCCAAGGCGGTGCGGTCGGCGCGGCCGCATCGCGACCTGACGACGTCGAACCGGTGGGTGGGTGCCCGGAACCCCCCGCCCGAACGGCGTCCGGGGCGGCCTCTCCGGCAGCGACGGAGGACGCCCGGCAGCGCGGGCGTGGCTGTTCCCTCGACCGAAGCCGGCGGAGTTCGGCTCGCAAGAGAACCAGACGGAGGAAAACCGATGAAGAAATTCATGAATTCGGCCGATACGTTCCTGTCCGAGAGCCTAGCGGGTTTCGCCGCCGTGCATGCCGACGTGGTGGCGCTCGGCGAGGGCGGCCTCTTCGTACAGAGGGCCGAGCCGAACAAGAACAAGGTCGCCCTGATCTCCGGCGGTGGCTCCGGCCACGAGCCGCTGCATGCCGGCTTCGTCGGCACCGGCATGCTCGACGCCGCCTGCCCCGGCCAGGTCTTCACCTCGCCGACCCCCGATCAGATGCTCGGCGCCGCCAATGCGGTCGGCGGGGCGCCCGGCGTGCTGTTCATCGTCAAGAACTACTCCGGCGACTGCATGAACTTCGAAATGGCCGCCGAGATGTACGACGGCCCGAACGCCACCGTTCTGGTCAACGACGACGTCGCGGTCGAGGATTCGACCTGGACCACCGGTCGTCGTGGCGTCGCCGGCACGCTGATCGTCGAGAAGATCGTCGGCGCCGCCGCCGAACAGGGCAAGTCGCTCGCCGAACTGAAGGCGCTCGGTGACAAGGTCGTCGCCGCCACCCGGTCGATGGGCGTGGCGTTGACCAGCTGCACGGTTCCCGCCGCCGGCAAGCCGACCTTCCAGATCGGCGACGACGAGATCGAGATGGGCGTCGGCATCCACGGCGAGCCGGGCCGCAAGCGGGTGAAGCTCTCCTCCGCTTCGTCGATCGTCGAGGAAATGGTCGAGGCGATCGTCTCCGACGCCGCCAAGGCCGGCATCTCCGGCGGGCCGATCATCCTGCTGATCAACGGCTTCGGCGGCACCCCGGCCGGCGAGCTCTATCTCCTCGCCAATCTGGCGATGGAAGACCTGAAGAAGCGCGGCTTCACCATCGCCCGCACGCTGGTCGGCAACTACATCACCTCGCTCGAGATGGCCGGTGCCTCGATCACCATCACCGCCGTCGACGACGCGATGCTGAAGCTGTGGGACGCCCCGGTGAAGGCCGCCGGCCTCGCCTGGTGATCCGACGACGCCCCCGATCGCCGATCGGGACCGAGTGACGAGACGGGACGGAGGGCCGACGCCTTCCGTCCCGTCGGCGTTTCGGGGGAGGGCGAGATGGGGGCAATCGTCGGGCGGGGAGGGGCTGCGGACGCTCGGGCCGCGCCGAATCCGGGCAATGCCATCGGTGACCGGCGCCCGATGGGGCATGCGGCGCCGAGCGAAGCTCCCGCCGTCCTCGGTCGACGCGGTCGAGAGGGGCGAGGCGCTCGCCGCGGTCTTTTCGCCGCGCCGAAATGAGCCGATCCGCGCGGCACATCCTCTCCCGTCGTGCCCGGCGAGCCGAAGGGGAGGGAAGGGCACCCGGGAGACTTCCATCGTCGAAGCGTCGACCGGTTCCCCTTCCCCGCCGCCGCGGCTCCGTCCGGGGACGACGGGAGTGGATGCCGCGGCTCCGTGCGTCGAGCCGTTCTCCCGGGCGAACCGAGAGCGCCGGTCGCCGGAGCACGTCGACGGCATCGATGACCGGCGACGGGGAAGAACCGTCGTCGGTTCGCGGCCGTCCGCGGACGCTCCCGACACGCGAAACGGCGCCTTCGGACGGCGGCCGTCCCCACAAAAGGATGCGGCGCCCCGAAGGGCGCCGCAGGTTTTCGTCACTCGCGGGTTTGCCCACGAGTCGTCGGGGGAAATCAGGCGATGCCGGTCGCCTTGCAGATCAGGGCGCCGACGATGCCACCGGCGATCGGGCCGATGACCGGAACCCAGGAGTAACCCCAATCCGAGTCGCCCTTGCCGGCGATCGGGAGGACGGCGTGAGCGATACGCGGTCCGAGGTCACGAGCGGGGTTGATCGCGTAGCCGGTCGGGCCACCGAGCGACAGGCCGATGCCCCACACCAGGATGCCCCAGAAGTACGGGCCCGTGCCGCCCGGCAGGCCGGCGCCGGCGAAGCCCTTGGAGCCGATCGCGAAGCCGACGACCACCAGAACGATGGTGACCAGGAACTCGGTCACGACGTTCGACGGCAGATTGCGGATCGCGGGGCCGGTGCAGAAGATGGCGAGCTTCAGGCCCTGATTGTCGGTGCCTTCCCAGTGCGGGAGGTAGACGATCCAGACCAGAGCCGCGCCGACGAAGGCGCCGATCATCTGCGCGATGATGAAGGGGACGACGTTCGCGTAGTCGCCACCGGTGACCGCCGCGGCGACGGTGACGGCCGGGTTGAGATGGGCGACGCCACCGACGGCGACGCTGGCGATGATGCCGGAGAGGACGGCGAAGCCCCACCCGGCGGTGATGACGATCCACCCGCTGTTCTCGCCCTTCGAGCCCTTGAGCAGGACGTTCGCGACGACGCCATCGCCCATCAGGATGAGGACGAGCGTTCCGAAGAATTCACCGAAAATCGGTCCGTGCATTGTAGTCACTCCGAAATATCAGA
>CALFRR010000132.1 GCA_937919435.1 uncultured Alphaproteobacteria bacterium
GGGATGCGGGCGGCGATCCTGCAGGCGAGATCGTCGACCTCGAAATCCGTGATCCGGACCGCACCGCTCCGGCCCGCCAGGGCGTTGGACCACGTCTGCTCCACGCCGTTCCCGAGCGGCGTGACCATTCCGAGACCCGTGACGACTACCCGTCGCATCTTGGCACCTTCCCAACCGGTTTCCGTTCTCCCCCGCTCTCCGGGGCCGAAGACGGATCGGCTCGGAACGGGTGGAGGCCTCAGGCATCGGGCACGACGACCGCCACGGACGATCGACGGGGACACCCCGTCGGACCCATCCGCCTGCGACCGGCCGATCGCCGGGTTTCCGATCTCGGGAGAACGGCGCGCTCGAAGAAAGAGGACGCGCGCCTTCAGGGGGAAGACGACCACCCGCGCGAACGATGCGGGAGGCGGGTAGACCGCCAGATCCGGCTGCCGCGGTCACCCACGGTTCGGTCGCGTGTCCCACGATCGGGTCCGGCGTGTCGCGTCGGCCGCCCGACGTATGCTTTCCGACCGGCCCGGGGGCCGGCCCGCGTTCTCGACGGCAGAGAGAGACGGCCGACCGGAAATCCCGATCGGCCGTCGACTCACTCAGGCCACGTTCTTCTCGAGGAACTTGACCGCGTCGCCGACGGTCAGGATCGTCTCGGCGGCGTCGTCCGGAATCTCGACGCCGAACTCTTCTTCGAACGCCATGACCAGCTCGACCACGTCCAACGAGTCCGAGCCGAGGTCGTCGATGAAGCTCGCGTTCTCGGTCACCTTCTCGGCGTCGACGCCGAGGTGCTCGATCACGATCTTCTTCACGCGTTCAGCGATGTCGCTCATGTGCTTCTCTTCCCAGAACAGGATAAACCGACCCCGAAACCACCGACCGTCCGGTCGATGCCCCGACACGAACTCCTAGGGACCCCGTGCCGCGGCTCGTACCGTCGGAACGGCTCCCGAAGCCCGAAGGCTCTTCGGAGCGGGCGCCGCCGGCCCTGCGGCCGGTGTGCCCTCTTCACGCCTCCCCGATGTCCACTCTGGGATCACCGGAAGAGGAAGGACTGCGTCTCGCGACGGCGGTCGCCCCCCGGCTCGTCCGTGACCGCGACGTCCGCCACGGTCACCTCCGACGTCGTGCCCCCGCCGGTTCTCCCGACGCGGCCGAACCCGACCACCGGAGTCCTCACGGAGATTTCGCCTTCCTCGGGCGAGACCGCGTGGTGCTAGCATACTTTGTCAGCCTTGACCAGAGATCCGCCGGTCTGTGCGAATGCTTGCCGAAGCACCCCCACGACCGGTGTTTTCTCCAATCAAATCATCGCCATACCGCCGTTGACATGGAGCGTCTGACCGGTCGTGTAGGCGGCCTCGTCGCTCGCCAGGAATACCACGGAGGCGGCGATCTCGGCGGCGCGGCCGAGGCGTCCGGCGGGCACCGAGGCGAGGATGCCCTCCTTCTGCTTGTCGGTCAGAGCGTCGGTCATCGGGGTCTCGATGAAGCCCGGCGCGATGCAGTTGACGGTGATGCCGCGGCTCGCCACTTCCTGGGCGAGCGACTTCGACATGCCGATCATCCCGGCCTTGGCGGCGGCGTAGTTGCCCTGCCCGCCGTTGCCGGTGACCCCGACCACCGAGGTGATGCCGACGATACGGCCGAAGCGGCGCTTCATCATGCCCTTGACCGCCGCCCGGGCGAGCCGGAAGCCGGAGGTCAGGTTCACCTCGATCACCTTGTCCCACTCGTCGTCCTTCATCCGCATGAACAGATTGTCGCGGGTGATGCCGGCGTTGTTGACGAGGATGTCGACGCGCCCGAGCGCCGCCTCGACGGCGGGGATCAGCGCATCGACCGAGGCACGGTCGGAGAGGTCGCAGAGGAAGCTCTCGGCGCGCTCGCCGAGCTTCGCCTTCTCTTCGGCGAGCACCTGGGCGCGGGTGCCGGACAGCGCCACGGTGGCGCCGGCGGCGTGCAGGGCTTCGGCGATCGCGGCGCCGATGCCGCCGGTGGCACCGGTGACCAGGGCGACCTTGCCGGTCAGATCGAACATCGGACTCTCCCATGGACAGAGACGGCGACGCCGACGCCGGGTGTTCCCGGACGCCGGCGGCGACGGAGCGGGTGGGTTCAGACCAGGGCGACGACCGCGGCCTCGACGTCGGCCGGCGTGGCGATCGAGACGCCCTCGACCCCCTCGACGATCCGCTTGACGAGCCCGGTCAGGACCTTGCCGGAACCGACTTCGTAGAGGCGCCGCACGCCGTGGCCGGCGAGATACTGGACCGACTCGCGCCAGCGCACCGTCCCGGTGACCTGTTCGACCAGTCGGGCACGGATCTCGTCCGGCGCGGAGATCGAGCGGGCGAGGACGTTGGCGACGACCGGCACCGCCGGACGTTCGATGGTGACGTCGGCCAGCGCCTCGGCCATCGCGTCGGCGGCGGGCTTCATCAGCGCGCAGTGGAAGGGAGCGGAGACGTTGAGCAGCATGGCGCGCTTGGCGCCGCGGCCCTTGGCGATCGCGACGGCCCGCTCGACCGCCTCCTTGTGGCCGGAGACCACCACCTGACCGTCGGCGTTGTCGTTGGCGGTGTCGCAGACCTGGCCCTGGGCGGCCTCGGCGGCCACTTCACGGGCGGCGGCGAGATCGAGGCCGAGCAGCGCCGCCATGGCGCCGACGCCGACCGGAACCGCCTTCTGCATGGCACGGCCGCGGACCCGGAGGAGCCGGGCGGTGTCGGAGATCGACAGGGCACCGGCGGCGGCGAGCGCCGAGTATTCGCCGAGCGAATGACCGGCGACGAAGGCGGCCTCGCGGCGGATCCAGACGCCCCTCTCCTCGAGCACCCGGACGGTGGCGAGTGAAACCGCCATCAGCGCCGGCTGCGCATTCTCGGTGAGGGTGAGTTCGGCCTCCGGGCCGTCCCACATCAGGCTCGAGAGCTTCTGGCCGAGGGCCTCGTCGACTTCCTCGAAGACGTGACGGGCGGTCGGGTAGGCCTCGGCGAGGGCATGTCCCATGCCGACGGCCTGGCTGCCCTGTCCGGGAAAGGTGAAAGCGATGGTCATGGCACGCGCCTCGAATCGTTCTTCTGTCGGGCGGAGGCGGACGTTCCCCCGTCCTTCGGCGAGAGACCGCGGGCCGGCAGAAGAGTCAAGTGAAACAGACGTCGATGGGGAAATCGCGGACGCCGGCCGCGGTTCGGGCCACCGGAATCGCCGCCTCCGGCGAGAAGCGAGGGATCGCGGCGAGACGCCGCAGGCCCGACGCCTCCGGTCTCGGACGGGAAAGGTTCCGCCCCGTGCAGAAGGCCGGAGAGCTCCGTCCGACGCCGAGTTTACGTAACGTAATATTGCGGTCTTCATTCGATCCGGGAACTCGTTAACCGAGTTTTATTCGATCGGCTCCAGTTTTCATGTGACAGAATCACGAAAGGATCCCCGATGAACCTGCATTCCGTTCGTGTGCGCATCGTCGCACTCTCGGCGCTCTGCGTGCTGGGTGCGACGGGAGCCCTGGTCGGCTACGGTATCGTGTCGGCCGAGAAGACCGGTGTCTTCGTCGATACGACGGTCGGCGACCTGCTCGACCGGTCCGGTCAGGAATCGCTCGGCCGACTGGCCGCGATGCAGGCCGGGATCGTCCAGCAGGAGGTCGATTCGGCCTTCGCGGCGGCGCGGAACATGGCGCGGGCGCTGGAGACGATCGCGGCTTCCCCGGACAAGGGCGGTTCGCCCCCGGAGATCCGGCGGGCGCAACTCAACGGCATCCTGCTCAGGGTGCTCGAGGACAATCCGCGGTTCAACGGCACCTACAGCGCCTGGGCGCCGGACGCGCTCGACGGCCGCGACAGGGACCGGGTCGGCGACAAGTCGGTCGGCTCGGACGCCACCGGCCGCGCCCTGCCCTACTGGACCCGCGACGCCGCCGGCAAGATCGCCCTGCAGCCGCTCGTCGAATACGACAGCCGCGACCTCCACCCGAACGGGGTGATGAAGGGCGGCTGGTTCATCGGCCCGCAGGAGACCGGCAAGGAGAACATCCTGGCGCCGCTGCCCTACATCGTCCAGGGCAAGGCGGTGTACCTCGCCACCATGTCGGTGCCGATCCGGGTCGGCGGCAAGTTCCTCGGCGTGGCCGGGGCCGACTTCGATCTCGCCTTCGTCCAGACTCTGGCCGAGAAGGTCAACGGCTCGATCTACGGCGGCAAGGGCGCCCTGACGATCGTCACCAACGCCGGTCTGGTGGTGGCGTCGAGCGCCAAGCCGTCGGCGATCGGCGGCACGCTCGACAAGATCGACAAGACCGCGGCCGCGGAGATGGACATTCTGCGGGCCGGCCGCAGCGAGATGATCGTCGACAAGGCGACCGACACGCTCAAGGTGTTCTCTCCGGTGCGTCTCGGGCGGACCGACGGCGCCTGGACGGTGATGATCCAGGTGCCGCGGTCGGTGGTGATGGCCGAGGCGAAGAAGCTGTCCGGCGACCTCGACGCCCGGGCGGCCAACGACCTCTTCTGGCAGTTGGTGGTCGCGGCGGCGGTGGCCGTGCTGGCGATCGGCGGCATGGCCTTCGTCGGGCACGGCATCGCCTCGCCGATCGGCTCGCTGGCCGGCACCCTCAGGCGGATCGCCTCCGGCGAGGTGCTCGCCGAGATCACCGGCGCCCACCGGCGCGACGAGATCGGCGACATCGCCCGTGCGGTCGACCACATCCGGGTCGGCGCCGAGGAGGAGGCCCGCCGCAAGGCCGCCACCGCCGAAATCGAGCGGCAGCGCCAGGAGACCGAACGGCGCGCCACCATGCTGAAGCTCGCCGACGAGTTCGAACAGAAGATGGGTGGCATCGTCGATCGCGTGGTCGATGCGTCGCGCCGCCTGAACGACGCCGCCGGGACGATGACGAAGGCGACCGGACACGTCTCCGACCAGTCCGCCCAGGCATCGACCGCCGCCAACGAAGCCGCCTCCAACGTCGAAACCGTCGCCTCGGCGGCGGAGGAGCTGTCGTCGTCGATCGGCGAGATCAAGCGGCAGGTCGACGAATCCGCCCATGTCGCCGGGATCGCTTCGCGCGACGCCGGCGCCACCGCCGAAAAGGTGCGGGAACTGTCGAACTCGGCCAACAAGATCGGCCAGGTGGTCGACCTTATCAACAACATCGCCGGGCAGACCAATCTGCTGGCGCTCAACGCGACGATCGAGGCCGCGCGGGCCGGCGAGGCCGGCAAGGGCTTCGCCGTGGTCGCGGCGGAGGTGAAGCAACTCGCCGACCAGACGTCGAAGGCGACGTCCGAGATCGCCGCCCAGATCGGCGAGATCCAGACCTCGACCCAGGCCTCGGCGACGGCGATCGTCGGCATCACCAACGTCATCGACCAGATGAACAGGATCGCCGCGGCGATCGCCTCGTCGGTCGACCAGCAGGGGGCGGCGACGCGGGAGATCGCCCACAACGTCACCCAGGCGTCGCACGGAACGCAACAGGTGACGTCCAACGTCGTCGGAATCAACGGAGCGGCGAGCGAGACGGCGAAGGCGGCCGGCGTCGTTCAGACCTCGGCCGAAGACCTCTCCCGCCAGTCGGACGCGCTGCGGACGGCGATGCAGACCTTCCTGGCGACGGTCCGCGCCGCCTGAAGCGGGCAATCCTCGACGAGACGACGGCCGATCGGGTCACCCCGGTCGGCCGCCTTCGTTTCCGGTCTGCGGCGAGGCGGCGGGGCGGGCCGCCACGGGCCGGCGGACGGTCGCCCGTCCGCCGGATCACCGGTCGCGAGACGGCGATCAGAAGTCGCGCTGGACCCGCAGCACGCCGACGAAACCGGCCGGATCCTTCAGCGTGCTCCCGGTGTAGTCGACCTTGCGGTAATCCGCCTCGGCGATGATCGAGAGGTTCTCGACCGGCTGCCACTTGACGTCGGCGATCAGGTCGAGCTGCGAGAAGTCGGAGTAGCCGGAGGCGTTGACCGCCTTCGTCCAGTCGACCTTGGCATAGGACGCCTCGAGCTGGGTCGACACCGTCTCGGTCCACTTGTGGTCCCAACCGGCGGCGACCGCCCAGGCGGTGGTCTGTTCGATAGACGCGGTGTCCGCCGACGACGAATACCAGAAGTCGAGCGCCCCGCCGTAGACGCTCGGAAGCACGTAGGAGATCGCCCCCTTCGCGTAGGACGCCTGCAGGATCACCTCGTCGGCCGAACCGAGGTTCAGGTCGACGCCGGCCATCAGGGCGAAACCGAGCTTGCTCTTCTCGGACCCGTAGTCCCAGCTGCCGGCGTTGGTGTCGAAGGTGCGGCGGGTGCCGTAGTTGTCGTGCAGCGCCGCGGCGACCTGCGCCTTGCCCCAGGCCTGCTCGATCTTCAGGGCGAGAACCACGTCCGGCCACTTCACCCCGCCGTAGGGGTCGATCTCGCCGCCGTCGATCTCGGTGACGCTGCGACGGCCGCCGGTCGACGGGTCCTCGATCGACAGAGTGGCGGAGAGGCCGTGGGCGAAGGTATGGGTGTAGGCGGCCAGGTTGATCGGCGTGTCGGAATGGGCGGCCTCCCAATAGCCGACCGTCGACCCGGTATAGAAGTCGAAGAACGACTGCGCCCTGCCGACGGTCAGGCCGCCGAACTGGATGAACGCCTTGTCGAGGATCATCTCGGTGCCGTTGCCCGAGGTGACCTGCGCCTGCAGAGCGACGAACGAGCGCAACAGACCGTATTCGGTGGCAGTGCGGGCATCGATGTCGAGCTCGGCGCGGGCGAGACTGCCGATGGCGTTCTGGGCGCGGTGCCCGCCGGTGCTCGACGAGACGCCGCCGGCACCGTCGTTCCAGGCGGCGTTGTTGCCGAAAGCGTAGAACTCGGACCGGACGTAGCCGCCGATCTTCAGACAGGTGTCGCTTCCGGGGATGTAGAAGAACCCCGCCCCCTGGGCATCGCACACCTTGACGTAGTTCGCCGCGGCCGGCGCCTTCCTGGCGAGGTCGGCGGCCTGAGCGGAAGCGGCGGCGCCGAGCAGAGCTGCGGCGGCGATGACGGTCGTCTCGAATTTCATGGGGGATCCCCGGGGAGCTGCGTTTCGACGTGAGCCCTCGGTCCGGGCGTCGCCGACCGGGTGCGGAGCTCGGGTGGACGGGGCCACCGGCGACGCCCGTTCGACCGGCGCGACGAGCCACCGCCCCTCCGGGCGGCGCCATCGACGGGGCATCGACACGACGCCCGGTGGCAGCGCCCGACCTTGTCGGACGAGATTTGCCATTGCAACTCACTTGCAGATGCAAGAAGCCACCGGACCCGGAACACGGCGATCAACCATATGATTCGACTGGCTTTTTCATGCGTCGATCGGTCGCGCCGTGGGATGACGGGCAAAAATGCCCGATCCGATCCGGCCCCGCCCGTCGGAGGCGAGGTCGAGGCCGGACGACGCGGGTCGGCGCGGCCCGAGCCCGGTCGATCGGCGGCTCCGGCGGTCACGGTCGAGGTCCCTTCGATTCGGGAGACGGTACGGACGATCACGGTGATCGAACCGACGGTGCCGTCGTTTCGCCGGACGGCCGGAGCGCGCCGACGGTGGGAGAGAGGCTCCCGCCATCACCGCGTTTCCGCTTGCCTTTCGGTGGGAATTCTGTAGAACCGCGCGATCCGTCGGGCACTCGGCCGGGGGCTGAACGGACGGTCGTGTCTCCACGTCTGCGGAGATGCGGCAGGATCCATCCGGATCCGTCGTCCCGTGTTCCCGCTCCGACGGTCATGGTGTTTCGGGCCCTTCCTCGTGAGGGTTCCCCGGGAGGCTTGGCGCCGGTGCCCGCGGTCGACGTCGTGAGACGCCGAAAAACGAGGAAAGGTTTGATATGCCGCTCTACGAGCACGTGTTCCTGGCGCGTCAGGACGTGTCGGCGCAGGCCGTCGATACGCTGATCGCTCAGTACAAGACCATCGTCGAAGGTCTCGGTGGCAAGGTCACCAAGATCGAGAACTGGGGCCTGAAGTCCCTCGCCTACCGGATCAAGAAGAACCGGAAGGCCCACTACGCCCTCCTCAACATCGATGCGCCGGCTCCGGCCATCGCCGAGGTCGAGCGCCAGGAGCGCCTGTCGGAAGACGTGCTGCGCTTCCTCACCATCCGCGTCGACGAGCACGAAGACGGTCAGTCGGTGATGCTGCAGAAGCGTGACCGCGACGACCGTCGCGACGATCGCCGTGGCGGTGAGCGTGGCGACCGCGGGGACCGTGGCGATCGTGGCCCGCGCCGCGATCGTGGCCCGCGCCGCGACGAGATGGCGGATCTGATCGACGAGGAGAATGCGTGATGGTCGACATCAATCAGATTCCGGCCCGGCGTCCCTTCTTCCGTCGCCGCAAGACCTGCCCGTTCTCCGGCGCCAATGCCCCGAAGATCGACTACAAGGACGTCAAGCTGCTGCAGCGCTTCGTCTCCGAGCGCGGCAAGATCGTCCCCTCGCGGATCACGGCGGTCTCCGCCAAGAAGCAGCGCGAGCTGGCCCGGGCGATCAAGCGCGCCCGCTTCCTCGGCCTGCTGCCCTTCGTGATCAAGTGATCCCACCGCGCCGGTCGATCCGGCGCCGGTGACCGACATCGGAAGGGGCGCCCCCTCGGGATCGCCCCTTCCCGTCCGCTCCCGGAGCGGACCACGGGCGACGCGGCCGGCCCGGACGAACAGGCACCGCACCCCTCGGGTTGGGGCGGAGATCCGCCTCTAACCGCTCTCGCGACGACGAGACGGGACAGCTGGACGGCTCCATGCGCTCCATCGGCTTCTCATCCCTGGCGATCGCCACCGGCGCGGGTCTCGCGTCGGCGCTGCTGTTCGCCTCGCTGATCGGGGGCGGACCGCTGGCGCTGCCGTTGTTCGTCACTTCGCCGTTGCCGCTCGCCATCGCCGCCCTCGGTTGGGGCGGGCCGGTCGGCTGGGTGGCCACCGCCTCGGCGGCGCTCGGGGTCGGCTTCGGCCTCGGCTGGCACGCGGCGTTGGCGCTGTTGCTCTGCGTCGGCCTGCCGATTCCGCTCACCGTCCGCCTGATCGGCCTCGCCCGGACCACCGAGGACGGACGGCTCGAATGGTATCCGCTCGGCCGGGCGCTCGCCGCGCTCGCCGGCTTCGTCGCGCTCGGCACGATCGTCGGCGGCTGGGCGATCGGCTTCGACGTCCAGGAGACGGCACGCGAGACCGCCGCGACGGCACAGGCGATGATGGGTCCGGGCGCCGACCCGGCGCGGGTCGAGGCCTTCGTCGGACTGACGGTGGCCCTGATGCCGCTGGTCTTCCCGGCGACCTGGATGCTGGTGTCGGTGTTCGATCTGTGGCTCGGCGCCAAGATCGTCGCCCACTCCGGACGGCTGTCGCGGCCGCCGGAGGATCTCGCGATGATCGAGGCCCCTCGGCAGCTCGGACCGCTGTTCCTGGCGGCGATCGCCGGCACCTTCCTCGGCGGATCGCTCGGCTCGATTTCGGCGGTGGTGGCGGGTGTGCTGTTCGCCCTCAACTTCCTGATCGGGCTCGGCGTGCTGACCGTCGCAGTGCGCGGCACCACCATGAAGTTCGTCCTGATGGCGATGGCCTGGGGCCTGATCCTGCTGTTCTCCGTTCCGGCGCTGGCGGTGGCGCTCGCCGGTCTCCTCGAACCCTGGGTCGGTCTGCGCCGGCGTCTGACGACGCCGCCGCGCCGGCCCTGATCCGAACTCACCCCGCAACCCGATCCTCAAGGAGGTTCACACCATGGAAGTCATCCTGCTCGAACGCATCGGCCGGCTCGGCCAGATGGGCGACGTCGTCAAGGTCAAGGACGGCTACGCCCGCAACTTCCTGCTGCCGCGGGCCAAGGCGCTGCGCGCCACCAAGGCCAACAAGGAGGTCTTCGAGAAGACCCGGGTGCAGCTCGAGGCCCGCAACCTCGAGCTCAAGGCCGAGGCCGCGGCGGTCGCCGAGAAGCTCGACGGGCAGTCGTTCGTGGTCGTCCGTCAGGCCGGCGAGATGGGCCAGCTCTACGGTTCGGTGTCCACCCGCGACATCGCCGACCTGCTGACCGCCGGCGGCTTCACCGCCGAGCGCAACCAGGTGGCGCTGAACGCCCCGATCAAGGCGATCGGCCTGCACGGCGTAACCATCCAGCTGCATCCGGAAGTCACCGCCAAGGTGACGATCAACATCGCCCGTTCGGCCGACGAGGCCGAGCGTCAGGCGCGCGGCGAAGAGGTCCTGACCCGCGACAACGACAACCTGTTCGAGCGCGAAGTCGCCCCGATCACCGACGAGGAAGGCTACGACGACGAGGCGTGAGCCGAAGCGTCGAACGCCGACACGACGATCGCACGAGCCGGGCGGCGACGCCCGGCTCGTCGCGTTTCCGGAAGGCCTCTTCGACCGAGCCTCGGGTGGCGCTCCCGACTCACCCCGTCGCGCGTCCGCCACGGTCAAGCGCGCCGCCGGGGGGCTGTGAAAAACCTGTGGACCGCGCGGTAAAACCCGACGACCGCTTCCGGGGCGCCGGTCGCCTCGTTAAGACTCGGGCGTCACAGGAAACCGCGCTCCATGAAAGCCCCGATCCGCCGCGTCGAGGAGTCCCTCCCCGCGCTCGTCCGAACCGCTCCCCACAACGCCGAGGCCGAGCGGCAGCTGCTCGGGGCGATCCTCGTCAACAACGAGACCTATTATCGCGTCTCGGATTTCCTGGAGCCCGGGCACTTCTTCCTGGAACCGCATCGCCAGATCTACGAAATGATCGGCCAGCTGATCCGCGCCGGCAAGGTCGCCAGCCCGATCACCCTGAAGACCTTCTTCCCCGCCGATGCGCAGATCGCCGATCTCAGCGTCGCCCAGTACCTGCTGCGACTGGCCGCCGACGCCACCACGATCATCAACGCCGAAGACTACGGCCGCATCGTCCAGGAACTCGCCACCCGCCGGGATCTGATCCGGATCGGCGAGGACATGGTCAACATCGCCTTCGACGCGCCTGTGGACATGCCGCCCCGGGCACAGATCGAGGACGCCGAACGACGGTTGTTCTCGCTCGCCGAGACCGGCCGCTACGACGGCGGCTTCGTCAGCTTCTCCGACGCGCTGCGCGGCTCGATCGAGATGGCCGAGGCCGCCTATCAGCGGGCCGGCAAGCTCTCCGGCATCTCGACCGGCATCAACTCGCTCGACCAGCGGCTCGGCGGCCTGCAGCGTTCGGACCTGGTGATCCTCGCCGGCCGTCCGGCGATGGGCAAGACCTCGCTCGCCACCAACATCGCCTACAACATCGCCGCCGCCTACCGCGCCGAGGAGCAGCCGGACGGCACGATGAAGACGATCGACGGCGGGGTGGTCGGCTTCTTCTCGCTCGAAATGAGCTCCGAACAGCTCGCCACCCGCATCATCTCCGAACAGGCGGAGATTCCCTCGAACAAGATCCGGCGCGGCGAACTCTCCGAATCGGACTTCGAGAAGCTGGTCGGCTGCGCCCAGGAGATGCAGCGGGTGCCGCTCTTCGTCGACCAGACCGGCGGCATCTCGATCGCCCAACTCGCCGCCCGGGCCCGGCGCCTCAAGCGCCAGAAGGGCCTCGACGTGGTGATCGTCGACTACCTCCAGCTGCTCACCGGCTCGTCGAAGAAGGGCGACAACCGCGTCCAGGAGGTGACCGAGATCACCACCGGCCTGAAGGCGCTGGCCAAGGAACTGCACGTCCCGATCGTCGCGCTGTCCCAGCTCTCCCGTCAGGTCGAGAACCGCGAGGACAAGCGGCCGCAGCTCTCGGATCTGCGCGAATCCGGCTCGATCGAGCAGGACGCCGACGTGGTGATGTTCGTCTACCGCGAGGAATACTACCTGAAGAACCAGGAGCCGCAGGAGAAGTCGGGCGACGCCTGGTTCAAGTGGGAAGAGAAGATGAACCGCATGCGCGGCATCGCAGAAGTGATCGTCGGCAAACAGCGTCACGGCCCTACCGGCACCGCGGAACTGCACTTCGCCGGCGAATACACCCGCTTCTCCGATCTGGTGCGCGACGACTACCTGCCGGAACGGCACGACTGACATCGGTTGCGGAGGCCGTCGGGGGCCGTCAGGACCCCGCCTTCGGTGTCCGCGCCAGACGGACGCGCTCCAGGCCGGCGAGACGCCGGGCGACCACCAGCTGCACGAGATGCAGCGCCGCGACGAAGCCGACCACGCCCGGCCAGCCGGCGAGCGTCAGGAAGACGCCGCCGGACGAGCCGGCGACCGACGATCCGGCGTAGTAGAGCAACAGGTAGAGCCCGGCGGCGTGGCTCTTGTCGCCCTTCGCGACGAGGCCGATCCACGAACTCGCCACCGAATGCGAGACGAAGAAGCCGATCGCGACGAAGGCGGTGCCGACGACGATCACCGCGACCGAGGGGATCAGGGTCAGAGCGACCCCGAGGAGCGCGGCGAGAACCCCGCCGGTCATCACCGGGCCGCGCCCGATCCGGTCGGCGAGATGGCCGGCCCAGGGCGAGGCGAAGATGCCGAAGGTGTAGACCAGAAAGATCATGCCGACCGCCGTATGGCCGAGCCCGAACGGCGGCGAGGTCAGCAGGAAGCCGATGTAGTTGTAGACGGTGACGAAGGCTCCCATGATCAGGAAGCCGGAGCCGAACAGCCATCTGAGGCCGGGCGAGCCGAGGTGGCGGCGCCAGATCGCGGCGTGATGGGCGAGGCTCAGGCCGCGCTTCGGGCGGAAGTTGCGCGACGCCGGCAGCAGCAGCACGAAACCGATCGCCGCCGCCAGACCGAGCCCGCCGGTGACCGCGAGCGCCACCCGCCAGTCGGCGTGTTCGGTGACGAAACCGGTGAGCACCCGTCCGGCCATGCCGCCGAAGGCGGTGCCGCCGATGTAGAGGCCCATCGCGGTGCCGAGCCCGGCCGGCTCGATCTCCTCGGCGAGATAGGCGATGGCGACCGCCGGCACGCCGCCGAGCGTCACCCCGACCAACGCCCGGACGACGACCAGCAGGTGCCAGTTCCAGGCGACGGCGGAGGCGAGGCAGAACAGCGAGGCGCCGCAGAGCGAGGCGAACATCAGGCTCCTGCGGCCGAAACGCTCGGCCACCACGCTCGCCGCGACGATCGCCAGGGCGAGGCAGACGGTGGTCGCCGAGAGCGCCAGCGAACTCTCCGCCGCCGAGACCCCGAACACCTCGGAGAGCACCGGCAACAACGGCTGGATGCAGTAGAGGAGCGAGAAGGTGGCGTATCCCGACAGGAACAGGGCGACGGTGATCCGCCGATAGGCCCAGGTGCCGCGCCGGGTCCAGCACGGCTCGGGCCCGGTCACCGCCGGCAACGGCGGCTCGACGGGACCGGGCGGAAGATCCGACGGCGGGGACATGCGGCACGAACTCCGGAGCCATGGCCTGAAGGCTCGGAACGGCCCGAGCGGCCGGCGACTTTACGCCGATCCGTCGACCCGACGGAAGCAGCCCCCGGCATGGCCGTTGTGCGCCGCGGGAGAAGTGCCCCGGTGGAGCGCCGGCGGCCCGAGAGATCCGCCCGGCGGCCGGTGAGCGGCGCCGAAAAGAGAAACGGCCGGCGCCCCCTCCCGGGGACCGCCGGCCGCCTCGTGTCGTCTCTACCGCGGGCTTCGGCTCACTTGCCGGCGGCCTGCTGGCCGTAGACGTAGCTGTCGAAGTTGTATTCGGCGACGCGGAACCAGCGATAGGACTCGTCGCGGAACTTCTTCCAGGGCTCGTAGACCTTCTTGAAGGTCGGCGAGGTGGCGGCGGTGTCTTCGTAGAGCTTGAACGCCGAGGTATAGGCCGCGTCGAGGATCTCGCGGCTGAACGGCCGCAGCTGGACGCCGTTGGCGGCGAGCCGCACCATCGCGGCGTAGTTGCGGACGTCGTAGGACGCCTGCATGTCGCTGTGGGCGAGGGCGCAGGCGGCCTTCAGCACGGCCTTGTAGCTCTCCGGCAGCGCTTCGAACTTCTTCTTGTTGAACATGTAGTGCAGCGCCGCCGAGCCTTCCCAGAACGACGGATAATAGTAGTACTTGGCGACCTGCCAGAAGCCGAGCTTCTCGTCGTCGTAGGGGCCGACCCATTCGGTGGCGTCGATGGTGCCCTTCTCCAGCGCCGGATAGATGTCCGAAGCCGCGATCTGCTGAGAGACGACGCCGAGCGGCGCCAGAACCTTGCCGCCTATGCCGCCGATGCGGAACTTCAGACCCTTCAGGTCGGCGACGGTGTTGATCTCCTTGCGGAACCAGCCGCCCATCTGGGTGCCGGTGTTGCCGCCGAGGAGCGCCACGACGCCGTAGTTGGCGTAGAAGTCGTCGAGCACCTGCTGGCCGCCGCCCTGATAGATCCACGCCTGCATCTGCCGGGCGTTGAGGCCGAACGGCATCGCCGAGCCCATGGCGAAGGTCAGATCCTTGCCGATGAAGTAGTAGGACGAGGTGTGGCAGGCTTCGACGGTGTCGTTCTGCACGGCGTCGAGGACCTGGATCGCCGGAACGATCTCACCGGCCGGATAGAGCTGGATCTGGAACTTGCCGTCGGTCGCCTCGGCGACGGTCTTGGCGAAGAGTTCCGAGGCACCATAGATGGCGTCGGTCGACTTCGGGAAGCTGGAGACCAGCCGCCACTTGATGGTCGGCTGCGACTGGGCGATCGCCGGAGCGGCGAGCGTCGTGGCCCCGAGAGCCGCGCCGGAGGTGGCGACGCCGGCCTTGGCGATGAATGAACGACGATCCATGTGTCCCTCCCGTTTGAGGTCGCCGGTTTTCCGGCGGTTGTCCGGCGGAACGGCATCGGCCGCCCGTCCGGTCTTCGGCCCGTCAGGGCTTGGAGAAGTCCGGCTGCGCCGATCCGCTCGGAGTGGTCGGCGGCGTCGGTTGCGCCGGTTGCGGCGGTGCGAAGGGGTCGGCGGGTCTGGTCGCCGGGGCCGGCCCGGGCTGGCCGAAGGGCGCGGCGACGGGGGCACCGAAGGGCGACGCCGCGGGCGCGCCGAACGGGGCGGCCACCGGAGCGCCGAAGGGCGAACTTCCGAAGCCGGTTCCGTCGGCCGACAGTGGCTTCACGTCGAGATGCACCGACGAGGTGTCGGCCGCGACGCGACCGCTCTTGTAGTGGGTCACGAGCCCCGGGAAGAGCAGGACGGTGGCGACCATCAGAACCTGGATCAGCACATAGGGAATGGCGCCCATGTAGATCTGCGACGAGGTGACCGGCGCGATCGTCCGGCCGGTCACCTTGTCGGTATAGGCGCGCTCCGGTGCCACCGACCGCAGGAAGAACAGGGCGAAGCCGAACGGCGGATGCATGAACGAGGTCTGCATGTTGATGCCGAGCAGCACGCCGAACCAGACCAGATCGATACCCAGCTTCTCCGCTGCCGGTCCGAGCAGCGGGATGATGATGAAGGCGAGCTCGAAGTAGTCCAGGAAGAAGGCGAGGAAGAACACCAACAGGTTGACGACGATCAGGAAGCCGACCTGGCCACCAGGCATGTCGGTCAGCAGGGCTTCGACCCAGAGATGGCCGTTGATGCCGTAGAAGGTGAGCGAGAAGACGCGCGCGCCGAGCAGCACGAACATCGCAAAGGCGGACAGCCGCGCCGTCGCGTCCATCGCCTGGAGCACCAACTTCAGGCTGAGGCGTCGATTGACGAAGGCGAGGGCGAGAGCCCCGACGGACCCCATCGCTCCGCCTTCGGTCGGCGTGGCGACGCCGATGAAGATGGTGCCGAGGACCAGGAAGATCAGCACCAGGGGCGGGGTCAGAGTGGTCAGCACCCGGAGCGCCAGCCGCCAGCCGCGGATGGTGCGCGCCTCGCGCGGCAGGGCCGGCACCCACTCGGGGCGGACCAGCGACACGATGAAGATGAACAGCGCGTAGAAGACGGTCAGCAGCAGGCCGGGAATGATCGCACCGGCGTACATGTCGCCGACCGACCGGCTGAGCTGGTCGGCGAGGACGATCAGCACCAGCGACGGCGGGATGATCTGGGCGAGCGTGCCCGACGCGGCGATGGTGCCGGTGGCGATGCGCCGGTCGTAGCCGTAGCGCAGCATGATCGGCAGCGAGATCAGGCCCATCGCGATGACCGAGGCGGCGACCACGCCGGTGGTGGCGGCGAGCAGCGCCCCGACGAAGATCACCGCATAGGCGAGACCGCCACGGACCGGACCGAACAACTGTCCGATCGTGTCGAGCAGATCCTCGGCCATGCCGGAGCGTTCGAGCACCAGTCCCATGAAAGTGAAGAACGGGATCGCCAGCAGCGTCTCGTTGCTCATCACCGACCAGACGCGGTCGGGGATCGCCTGGAACAGGTTCGAGGACAGGAGACCGAGTTCGATGCCGATGAAGCCGAAACCGAAACCGCAGGCGGCGAGCGCGAAGGCGACGGGATAGCCGAGGAGCAGGAACAGCAACATGGAGCCGAACATGATCGGCGCCAGATTGGCGGCGAGAAATGCGGTCACGCTCGACTCCTACTCACGCTTGATCGGGTTCGTGCCGGGCCGCCGGGTCGGGCGCCTTGCCGGCGAGGAACGCGATCCTCTTCATCGTTTCGCTGAAGCCCTGCAGAGCCAACAGGCCGAAACCGATCGGGATGAGAATCCAGGCCGGCCACAACAGAAGGCCGCCGTCGTTCTGCGATACTTCGCCCGAGATCACCTTGGAGACCACCGCCGGCCACGAGATGTAGATCGTGGCGAGCGAGAAGGGCATCAGGAACACCAGTGTGCCGAAGATCTCGATCGCGACCTGGGTCCGGCGCGACACGTGCGCGAAGAGGATGTCGATCTTGACGTGCTCGCCGCGCAGCAGCGTGTAGCCGGCGCCGAGCAGGAAGACGGCCGAGAACAGATACCACTGGGCTTCGAGATAGGCGTTCGAGGACAGCGAGAAGATCTTCCGCATCAACGCATTGACCGCGCTGACCAGGATCGAGGCGAGGATCAGCCACTTCACCGCCCGCGCGACATGCGTGTTCAGCGCGTCGATCGCGCCACACAGTCCGAGCACCGTACGCATGTCATCCTCTCGACGCCCTGCGGTCCGAACCGAGGACCACTTTCGAAACAATTCCGTGAATTTCGTTCGGGCGGCATGCACCGCCAGCAACCGCCCGTGCCTACCGAGGCAGTAACCGAAATCGGGAAACGGGTGCAAGCAAAAGCCGGCGCATACGCAATTGTCGTTGTGTGGGCAGCCATGCCTCCGACGCCGTTCGAGCCGATGGGAAGCGCCTGCGATCGCGTCCGCACCGCAACGATTTCGTTGGAAACGGCGCTCGCCGGCATCGATCACATCGAGATTTCTCGGACACCGGTATTTTCCGGCACCTCCACCGCCTTTGAAGGATGGATCTTGCGTTCCCCGGGGGTGCGACGCCACGTCACCGGCGCGACGGCGCCGGAGTTCGATCGGCTTGCCGGTCTCCTGGCGCGCGCCATATGATCGCACACCATCGATTTGCGCGACCCCATCTTTCGGAGACGGCGATGACCGCCCTGCCCGCCCCGCTCGAGAAACAGCTCTGTTTCGCCGTCTACGGCCTTCTGCAGTCGCTGACGCGGCGGTACCGGCCGCTGCTCGCCGAGATCGGGCTCACCTATCCGCAATACGTGACCATGCTGGTGCTGTGGCGCGGTGACGGCCTGTCGGTGTCGGAACTCGGGGAGCGGCTCGACCTCGACTCGGGCACGCTGACGCCGCTGCTCAAACGGCTCGAAGCGGCCGGCCTTCTCCGCCGGGTCCGCGGGAGCGACGACGAACGGGTGGTGCGGGTCCATCTGACCGAGGCCGGCCGGGGGCTCGCCGAACCGGCCGCCTCGATCGGCATGCAGGTGTTCGCCGGCTGTGGCCTCGACATCGACGGCATCGGCGACCTGCGCGAGACGCTGAAGCGCCTCAAGGCGGCGATCGACCGGGGCGAGACCGCCGACGGCGCCTGCCTCGTCTCCGCCGGAGACTGACCGGCAGCGGCGCCGCCCCCTCCCATGATCCGGCGCTGCCTCGCCGACGGCACGGCGCGACGCTCTCCGGGGCGTCTCGCGGTCGGGCCACGGCCGATGGGCTCCCCAGGGAGGCCCGAGCGCGCGACACACCCGGCTCCGGCGGACTCCGAAAGAAAATTCCACCGCCGCTCATTTTCATATTGTGCGCAATTTTCTTGTGCGCTATATATCGATCATCGAAGACGAACTCAGGGAGCCACTCCGATGCAGGTCCTCTACACCGCCAACGCCACGGCCACCGGCGGCCGCGATGGTCGCGCCGTCACCGACGACGGCCAGCTCGATCTCGCCCTCGCCATGCCCCCGGCGCTCGGCGGCAACGGCAAGGGCACCAATCCCGAACAGCTCTTCGCCGCCGGCTATTCGGCCTGTTTCCTCGGTGCGCTGAAGCTGGTCGCCTCTCAGGCGGGCGTCGCCCTGCCGAAGGAGACCTCGGTCGCCGCCGCCGTGTCGATCGGCAAGTCGGACGACGGCTTCGGCATCTCCGCCTCGCTGACCGCGACCGCGCCGGGCGTCGACAAGGCGGTGCTCTCGGATCTGGTCGCCAAGGCCCATCAGGTCTGCCCCTATTCCAAGGCGACCCGCGGCAACATCGAGGTGGCGATCGCCGCCGCCTGACCGCTTCTCTCGTCGCGTTTTCCTCCCGTTCCTCCTGAAGACCACTTCCCGGCCGGCCGCACCCCCGTGCGACCGGCCCTTTTTTCGTCTCGGCCGATCGACCCACCCGTGACCGGCAGAGGTGCGGTGCGACGGCGCGACTTGACGATGCCCGGGTCGCGGGGGTCTCCTCTCGTCCCATGACCGAGACAGCCCCCCTCCCCTCGCCCGTCCCGGCGCCGACGCGCCTCACCATCGACACCGCCGCGCTCGCCGCCAACCGGCGGACGATCGTCGCCCGGGTCGGCCCGAAGGTCGAAGTCGCCGCCGTGGTCAAGGCCGACGCCTACGGGGTCGGCGTGGCGACCGTGGTGCCGACACTGGCCGCCGAGGGGGCACGGACCTTCTTCGTCGCCCATGTCGGCGAAGGCATCGAGGTCAGGCGGATCCTCGACGGTCTCGGGCTCGCCGAGACTCGGATCTTCGTGCTGAACGGCCTGATGCCCGGCACCGAGCCCTTCTATCGGGCGCATCGGCTGTCTCCGGTGCTCGGTTCGACCGCCGAGATCGAGTCCTGGGCGGCCTTCGCCGGACCGGCCGGCGCGAAGCTCGGTGCGGCGATCCACGTCGACACCGGTATGAACCGGCACGGGCTGGAGGCCGGCGAGATCGAAGCGGTGGCGAAGCGTGGCGATCTCCTCGCCGCCGCCGACGCGACCCTGGTGATGAGCCACTTCGCCCGCGCCGACGAGCCCGACGAACCGCTCAACGCCCGCCAGATCGCCCGGTTCGCCGACGCCCGGCGGCAATTCCCCGGGCTCTCGGCGTCGCTCGCCAACTCCTCCGGGGTCTTCCTCGGAGAGGCCTGCCACCACGATCTGGTCCGGCCCGGCGTGGCGATCTACGGCGGCGCGCTCGTCTCGGGCGAAGCCTCGCCGATGCGGCCGGTGGTGCGGCTCGACGCGACGATCCTGCAGGTCCGTTCGGTGCCGGCCGGCGAGACCGTCGGCTACGGCGGACGGCAGACCACCCGGCGGCCGACCCGGCTCGCCATCGTCTCGGTCGGCTATGCCGACGGTTTCCACCGCATCGCCTCGTCGGCCGACGCGGCGCCGGGGGCGCGCGGCATGCTGAAGGGCGTGTCGGTGCCGCTGTTCGGGCGGATCTCGATGGACCTCGCGGCGATCGACGTCACCGACGTCGCCGACGCGGCACGCGGCGACGTGATCGAGCTGATCGGGCCGAACGTGACGATCCAGGAGGTCGGCGCGCGGATGGGCACGATCGACTACGAGGTGCTGACCTCGCTCGGCCGGCGCTACGCGCGGACGGTCGTCTGAGGCACCCCCTCAGACCCGCTCGAGCGGCCGGTGCGGAAGCGGCGGCAGCTCGACCACGATCGCATCGCCAGGCGCCACCGCGCCGCCGGCGACGACGATCGCCATCACCCCGGCCCGCCGTCTGAGGCCGCCGCCGGGCAGTCGTTCCAGCACCTTGCCGAGAAGACCGGGACGGAAGCTCTCGATCTGCGCACAGGGATTGCGCAGCCCGGTCAGCTCGACGACCGCTTCGCCGCCGAGCCGCAGCCGGGTCCCCTCCGGCAGCGCGAGCAGATCGACGCCTTCGGTCAGCACGTTCTCGCCGAGATCGCCGGGGCGCAGCGCGAAGGGCGCGATCTGCGGGTCGTCGAACAGCTCGGCGTCGATCAGATGGACCTGCCGCAGGTTCGGAGCGGTCGGATCGACCGCCACCCGCGAGAGATGCCGCACCGTGGTGCCGCAATGGGCGTCGCCCTCGACCCCGAGCCCGGCGAGCAGGCGGATCTCCGGCGCGACCGGTTTGGAGAAACGATGCGTCGCATCCGAAGCCACCGACACCACTCGTCCGATCATCGCGATTCGCTCCTCGTCTCGTCCGCGCGAACGTTACGACGCCACGGCGGCGAGATGACGACACCTCACGCGGACCGACGCAGGGGGACGCCTACCGATCGTTCGCGAGCCCTTCTGCGTTCACACGTCTCCGCTCGCGGACGAGGGGGCGGACCCGGAAACGGCGGCACATCGGAGCTGTACAAAACAAGAACATCGTGCCACTGTCGCGCCAGGATTCCCGTCGCCCGTCCGGAGGCCCCATGGCCAAGCGCACAAGCCGATTCGTCTGCCAGACCTGCGGGGCGGTCTCCGCCCGGTGGACCGGGCGCTGCGACGGATGCGGCGAATGGAACACCATCGTCGAGGAGATCGACGGCGGCGGCGGGGTCGGGGGGGCCCCGGCCGGTCACGCGGTGTCCGCCAGGCGCGGCCGGGTGGTGCCGCTGGTGGCGCTCTCCGGCGAGGCCAGAGAGGCGCCGCGGATCGTCACCGGGATCGGCGAGCTCGACCGGGTGACCGGCGGCGGCTTCGTCCGCGGCTCGGCGCTGCTGGTCGGCGGCGATCCCGGGATCGGCAAGTCGACGCTGCTGATCCAGGCGGCGGCGGTGATGGCGCGGGCCGGGCATTCGGTGGTCTACGTCTCGGGCGAGGAATCGATCGGCCAGGTGCGGCTCCGCGCGGAACGGCTGGGGCTCGCCGACGCGCCGGTGGCGCTCGCGGCGGAAACCTCGGTCGAAGACATCCTGGCGACGCTGTCGAACGGGCCGGCACCGGCCTTCGTGGTCATCGATTCGATCCAGACGCTGTGGACGGAGCTCGCCGAATCGGCGCCGGGCACGGTCACCCAGGTGCGCACCGCGGCGCAGGCGCTGGTCCGCTGGGCCAAGGCGTCGGGCGCCACGGTGGTGCTGGTCGGCCACGTCACCAAGGACGGCCAGATCGCCGGACCGCGGGTGGTCGAGCACATGGTCGACGCGGTGCTCTATTTCGAGGGCGACGGGGCCCGCCAGTTCCGGGTGCTGCGCTCGGTGAAGAACCGGTTCGGCGCCACCGACGAGATCGGCGTCTTCGAGATGACCGGGCGCGGTCTCGGAGAAGTGACCAACCCGTCGGAGCTGTTCCTCGGCGAGCGCGATGGTCGGTCGCCGGGCACCGCGGTGTTCGCCGGCATGGAGGGCTCGCGGCCGCTGCTGATCGAGGTCCAGGCGCTGGTGGTGCCGACCTCGCTCGGCACCGCGCGGCGCGCCGTGGTCGGCTGGGACGGCAACCGTCTGTCGATGATCCTGGCGGTGCTCGAGGCGCGCTGCGGCGTCCGGCTCGGCGCCCACGACGTCCATCTGGCGGTCGCCGGCGGGCTCAAGATCGGCGAGCCGGCGGCGGATCTGGCGGTCGCCGCGGCGCTCATCTCCTCGCTGACCGGAGTGCCGCTGCCGCCGGAGAGCGTGTTCTTCGGCGAGATCGGGCTGACCGGCGCGGTCCGCCCGGTGGCACGGGCGGAGGCTCGGCTGAAGGAGGCGGAACGGCTCGGTTTCGGCCGGGCGGCGATGCCGGCCGGCAATCTCGGCGACGCGACCGGCGGTCGCGGGACGGCGGCGGTGGGGCGCAGCGACGGGCTGACGCTGTTCGAGATCGAACAACTGTCCGATCTCGTCGCGCGGATCGCCGCCGGCTCGGCCGACGGCGGACGGCCGGTTCCGATCGCCGCGGCGGCTCCGAGGGCGGCGGTGGGCGGCTCCGGACGGGGCGGCGGACGCGACGACGACCGTCGCCACGGGTGAGCGCCACCATTTCGGGCTGGACCGGCGGCGCCGGCTCGCGTATCGAAAACGCCGGATCCGACCCGGTGGGATACGCGGCGACGCGGCCGGCCGGCGGAATCGATCGCCCGGGGTCCGATGCGGCCGTCCCTCCCGGACGGACGCCTGGGACTCGGGCGAAGCGGGATCGGCACGGGCGGAGCGGCGCGGGCGGTCTCGCGGGCGTGCCGGGAGCGGCACCGGCGGCCATTGGCGAGGCAGGGTTCGGACGATGGATTTCGTGACGCTTCTCGACGGCATCGTCATCACGGTGATGCTGGTGTCGGCACTGCTCGCGATGTATCGCGGCTTCCTGCGCGAAGTCCTGTCGATCGCCTCGTGGGTGGCGGCGGCGGCGGTCGCCTTCTTCTTCCACAAGCAGCTGCTGCCCTACGTCAAGGCCTACGTGCCGAACGACAACGTGGCGCTCGGCGTGACGGTGGTGGTGCTGTTCGTGGTGACCCTGCTGGTGGTCAGCTGGATCACCATGAAGATCTCCGACTTCGTCCTCGATTCCGCCTTCGGGGCGCTCGACCGGACGGTCGGATTCCTGTTCGGCGCCGCCCGCGGCCTGCTGCTGGTGGTCGTCGCGATGCAGTTCTTCAACTGGCTGGTGCCGACCCCGCAGCAACCGCGCTGGGTGGCGGCGGCCAAGTCGAAACCGGTCGTCGACTATCTCGGCGAACGCCTGATGGCGGCGCTGCCCGAGGACGCCGAGAAGATCCTGTTGCAGAAGCTCAAGAAGCGGGCGCCGGACGACGGCACCCCGCAGGAGCCGTCGGAAGCGCCCAAGGCGCCGGCCAAGAGCTCCGAAGCCGCCCCCACCAACACCGCGCCGGTCTACCGGTCGGTGGAGAAGCGGCAGATCGAACAGATGATCGGGTCCTCGGCCAAGGCGCCGTGATCGACGCCGCCAGGGATTCGGACGAGATTTCCCCGGCGATCGCCGGGCGACGCATTTCCGGCGGGCAGCGGGTCCCGTGGACGACGGACGGAGAGTGGACGATGGCGGAAACCACAGGCGGACTGCGCGATCGGGGCGAAACCGAGGGCGCGGAGGACCGCCTCGTCGATCCGCTCCGCGACGACCGGTTCCACGACGAATGCGGCGTCTTCGGCGTCTACGGCCATCCGGAGGCGCCGGCGCTCGCCGCGCTCGGGCTGCACGCCCTCCAGCACCGCGGCCAGGAAGCGGCGGGCATCGTCACCTTCGACGGTCAGCAGTTCCACATCGAGCGTCACATCGGTCTGGTCGGCGACAACTTCGCCAAGCCGGCGGTGATGGCCCGCCTCGCCGGCAACCGGGCGATCGGCCACACCCGCTATTCGACCGCCGGCGGCAAGGTGCTGCGCAACGTCCAGCCGATGTTCGCGGAGTTCCACGGCGGCGGTTTCGCCGTCGCCCACAACGGCAACCTGACCAATGCGCTGACCCTGCAGAAGCAGCTGCAGCTCAGGGGCTCGATCTTCCAGTCGACCTCGGACACCGAGACGGTGATCCATCTGGTCGCCACCTCCTCGAAGGGAGCGCTGGTCGACCGGTTCATCGATGCGCTGCGCCAGATCGAGGGCGCCTATGCCTTCGTCGCGCTCTCCGACAAGAAGATGATCGGGGTGCGCGATCCGCTCGGGGTCCGGCCGCTGGTGCTCGGCGACGTCGACGGGTTCCCGGTGCTCGCCTCGGAGAGCTGCGCCCTCGACATCATCGGCGGGCGGGTGATCCGCGAGGTCGAGCCGGGCGAGATGGTGGTGATCACCGACGAAGGGATCGAGTCGATCCGCCCGTTCGCCGACGTCTCCTCGCGCTTCTGCATCTTCGAATACGTCTACTTCGCCCGGCCGGATTCGGTGTTCGGCGGGACCTCGGTCTACACCGTGCGCAAGAGCATCGGCCGCGAGCTCGCCCGCGAGGCACCGGTCGAGGCGGACGTGGTGATCCCGGTGCCCGATTCGGGGACTCCGGCGGCGATGGGCTACGCCGAGGCGGCGGGGCTGCCGTTCGATCTCGGGATCATCCGCAACCACTACGTCGGCCGGACCTTCATCCAGCCGACCGATGCGATCCGCCACATGGGGGTCAAGCTCAAGCACAACCCGAACCGGGCAGTGATCGAGGGCAAGCGGGTGATCCTGGTCGACGATTCGATCGTCCGCGGCACCACCTCGCAGAAGATCGTGCAGATGGTGCGCGATGCCGGCGCGGCGGAGGTCCACATGCGGATCGCCTCGCCGCCGACCACCGATCCCTGTTTCTACGGCGTCGACACGCCGGAGAAGGCCAAGTTGATCGCGGCGCGGATGACCATCCCCGAGCTGACCGCCTACATCAACGTCGACAGCCTCGCCTTCCTGTCGATCGACGGGCTCTACCGGGCGGTCGGCCACCGGAGCCGCGATCCCGAGCGCCCCAGCTTCTGCGACGCCTGTTTCACCGGCGAGTACCCGACCCGGCTCACCGACCGGGCGCTGGCCGGCTCCGGGCGGACGCTGAACCTCCTCGTCGAATCGCAGTGACCGCGCCGTCCCGGCGCTCCCTCCCGACCTCCGGAGCCGCACGATGACCGACAAGCCCCTCCTCGACCGCATCGTCGTGGTCACCGGCGCTTCGCGCGGCATCGGCCGGACCCTGGCCTCGGCGATCGGCGCGGCCGGTGCCCACGTGGTGGCGGTGGCGCGCACCGTCGGCGGGCTCGAGGAACTCGACGACGAGATCCGGGCGACCGGCGGTGCGGCGACGCTGGTGCCGCTCGACCTCACCGACGGCGCGGCGATCGACCGGCTCGGCGGGGTGCTCTTCGAGCGCTTCGGCCGGGTCGACGGACTCGTCGGCAACGCCGGCATCCTCGGGCCGATCTCGCCGCTCGGCCACGTCTCGCCGAAGGACTGGGAGCGGGCGCTGGCGGTCAACGTCACCGCCAACTGGCGGCTGATCCGGTCGCTCGACCCGCTGCTGCGGCGTTCCGAGGCCGGCCGGGCGGTGTTCGTCACGTCGAGCGCGGCACGGCGGATCCGCGCCTACTGGGGCGCCTACGCGGTCTCCAAGGCGGCGCTGGAGGCGCTGGCGGTGACCTGGGCGCGGGAGACCGAGACAACCCCGGTCAAGGTCAACCTGCTCAACCCCGGACGCCTCAGGACCAAGATGCGGGCCGCGGCGATGCCGGGCGAGGATCCCGAAACCCTCGACACGCCGGACGTGCTGGTGCCGGCGGTGCTGCGCCTCCTGTCCACCGAGACCACCGAGTCCGGACGGGTCTGGGACCATCCGACGCAGGCATGGCTCTGAAACCGCAGAATTCAGCGATTCTGCGCGCCGACACTCGCGAATGAGAAAAATTACAGCAGTTGACCCCGGCCACCCCCGCCCTTAAGCGAGGGGCCGTCGGGGAGTAGTCGCCGCCCAGCCGGGCGGGATCCGTGTCAACACACTCGTGGGGTTCCCACGTGGCACGGTCGGCCCATCGGGCATGACGAGACCGACGCACCCGTCCACGACGGACGAGCTGCGTCCCTCTCGAGCCCGGACTCTCCGATGACCTTCCTGTCCCTGTTGCTCGTCGCCTTCGGCCTGTCGGTCGATGCCTTCGCCGCTTCGGTCGGTCGCGGTGCGGTGGTCGAACGGCCGCACTTCGGGCTGGCGCTCCGGACCGGGCTGGTGTTCGGCTTCGTCGAGGCGCTGACCCCGATCGCCGGCTGGTGCCTGGGCGCCGCCTTCTCCACCTTCGTCGAGTCGGTCGATCACTGGATCGCCTTCGCCCTGCTGCTGGCGGTCGGTGGGCGGACGCTGGCCGCCGGTCTCTCCCGGGCCGAGGACGAGCCGAACAAGGCCGGCGGCATCGTCGGGCTCGTCGCCACGGCGGTGGGCACCTCGCTCGACGCGATGGCGGTCGGCGTGTCGCTGGCGCTGCTCGACGTCGACATCGTCGAGGCGGCCCTGGTGATCGGTGCCACCACCACCGTGATGACCACCTTCGGCATGTTCTGCGGCAAACTGATCGGCGAACGGATCGGCCGAGGCGCCGAAGTCGGTGCCGGGGTGACGCTGATCCTGATCGGCTGCGGGATCCTGGTGCAGCATCTCGTCGCCGGCTGACCGGCGGGACGATTTCTCCGCCGACCCGTGACTTTGGTTCCGGCGCCGGCCCGTCGTCCCGGGCACTCTCCTCGCGACCACACCGGTCGTGAACAGGAGACAGCCGATGCCGACCCCGATCCCGCCGCTGAAGTGCTTCCTCGACACCCACGACGTCCGCCGGGGCACCTTCCCGCCGGGCCTCTCGCCGGCCGACTTCACCGCCTTCTTCGCCGAGTACGAAAAGGCCTGCCGGGCCGAGGGGGTGATCGTCCTGCGCACCCACGTCGGTCTCGGCGAAGGCCGGGGCTTCTGCCTGACGCTGGCGCCCGACGCCGAGGCGGTGCGCCGCGCCCACGAGCGGGTCGGCCTGCCGTTCGACGAGATCACCGAAGTGGTCACCGCCGGCCCCGGCGATCTCGCCGTGGCCGCGGCCTGAGCCCGGAGGGGCGCGACATGGCGCAGGTGTCGAAACTGCCGCCGAGCGGCTACCATCGCGGCATGACGCGACCGCCCTCCGCCGCCCTCTTTCCGACCCTCGCCGGGCTCGCCCCGGAGAGCCGGGGTCTGCTCGAGCGGTCGCTGCAACGGATCGCCTGCCCGTGCGGCACGCCGCTCGTCCGGCGCGGCGATCTGGTCGCCGGGGCCTATCTGGTCGAGAAGGGGGCGCTCCGGGTCTACTACGTCGGTCCTGACGGCCGGGAGGGGACGCTCTACTGGGTCGAGCCCGGCCAGTCCTGCATTCTGGCGCTGAACTGCACCTTCACCCGCCTCGCCTATCCGGCCTGGGTGGAGAGCGAAGGGGCGACCGAGGTGACGATCGTTCCCGGCGAGATCTACCGCCGGCTGTTCGCGATCGACCCGGCGGTGCAGGCCTTCACCTTCGAGGTGCTGTCGGGACGGCTGTTCGAGCTGATGGCGCTGGTCGAGGAGACCGCCTCGCAGGGCCTCGAGGCCCGGGTCGCCGCCTTCCTGCTGCGCCGCGCCAAGGGGGGACGCGAAGTGGCGATCACCCAGGAGCAGATCGCCCGCCATCTCGCCACCTCGCGGGAGGTTGTCTCCCGGGTGCTGCGGGCACTCGCCGCCCGCCGGCTGGTGACCACCACCCAACGCCGCATCACTCTCGTCGATCCCGCCGCCCTCGGCGACGTCGCCGGCTGACTCGAGGATCCCTCCGATGTCCGACCTGCCGCTGCTCCTCACCGGAGCGGGCGCGATCGTCGCCGGTCTGGCGGCGGCCGTGCTGATCGTCTGGCGCGATCTGGCGCCCGTCGCCCGCCTCGGCACCGTCGGCCGGCTCGGCCTCGCCGCCGCGCTCGGCGCCGGGGTGCTCGCCTTCTCGGTGAAGTTCCTGGCGATCGAACTGATCGCCTCCGCCGGGCGCGGCCGGCTCGCCCCGACGCTCACCACCGCCGACCCGCCGGCGGAGACGGACGCGATCGACGTCGGCCGGCCGGTGTTCGAGGCCCTGCCGCGGCAGGCGCCGTTCCCGCCCGACGATCCGCCGACCGCGGAGAAGATCGCTCTGGGCCGGCGGCTGTTCTTCGACACGGCGCTGTCCGCCGACGGCAGCCTCGCCTGCGCCTCCTGTCACGACCTCGACGGGGCCGCCGGAGCCGACGGCCGCCGGGTGGCGATCGGAATCGGCGGACGCGCCGGTAGCCGCAACACCCCGACGGTGATCGACGCCGCCTTCCAGGCCCGGCTGTTCTGGGACGGGCGGGCGCGCAGCCTCGAGGAACAGGCGCTCGGGCCGATCACCAATCCGATCGAGATGGGCAGCACCGACCTCGACGCCGTCCTCGCCCGGCTGAGGGCCCGGCCGGAGGTGGTCGCCGACTTCGCCGCCGCCTTCGGTCCGGACGCACCGATCGATGCCGCCCGGCTGGCGCGGGCGCTCGCCGCCTTCGAGCGTACGCTGGTGGCGCCCGATACCCGCTACGACCGGTTCGTGCGCGGCGAGACCGGCCTCTTCGACGCGGAGGAGATCAAGGGGATGGCGTTGTTCGAGCGGGTCGGCTGCATCGTCTGCCACGCCGGGCCGACCTTCTCGCGGGCGAGCCTCGCCGCGCCGGACCGCGGAGCCGGAGCGCTCCGGACGTTTCCCGCACTCGCCTCGCCCTACACCGAGACCTTTCGGCTCGCCGACGACCGCGGCGCGGCGACGGGCGCGGCACCGGGACCCGGTGTCTGGCGGATCCCGTCGCTGCGCGACGTCGCCCGCACCGCCCCCTATTTCCACAACGGCTCGGTCGACGACCTCGCCGAGGCGGTCCGGGTGATGGCGACGGTCCAGCTCGGCCGGGTGGTGAGCGACGCGGCGACGGTCGAACCGATCGTCGAATGGTCGCCCGAGCGGCGGCTGTTCACCCGCCGGACTCCGCAGACGCTGTCGCGGGCCGACGTCGCCGCGATCGTCGCCTTCCTGAAGACGCTGTCGAGCGATGCGCCGCGTTGAGCCTCAGCGGCGGGCGTTCTTGTCGTGGTAGGGGTTGTCACCGGCCCGGAGCGACAGGCGCAGCGGCACACCGGGCAGGTCGAAGCGATCGCGCAGATCGTTGACCAGATACCGTGTGTAGCTGTCCGGCAGCGCCTCGGGACGCGAGCAGAAGACCACGAAGTGCGGCGGCCGCGCCTTCGCCTGGGTGGCGTAGCGGATCCGGATGCGCCGGCCGGAGACCGCCGGCGGCGGATGCCGTTCGAGCACCGCCTCGAGCCAGCGGTTCAGCCGCGAGGTCGAGATGCGGCGGTTCCACACCCGGTGGGCGGCTTCCGCCGCCTTCATCAGCTCGTCGAGCCCCTCGCCCATCAGGCCGGAGATGCGGACCAGCGGCACGCCACGGACCTGCGGCAGCAGCCGGTCGCAGGTCTCGCGCATCGCCTTCCAGGCGGCGACCCGATCCTCGATCAGATCCCACTTGTTCAGCGCGATCACCAGACCGCGGCCTTCCTTGACCACCAGATCGACGATCTGCAGGTCCTGCTTCTCGAAGGGGATGGTCGCGTCGAGGCAGACCACCACCACCTCGGCGAAGCGCACGGCGCGCAGCGCGTCGGCGACCGACAGCTTCTCGAGCTTGTCCTGGACGCGCGCCTTGCGGCGCAATCCGGCGGTGTCGAACAGTTTGACTGGGCGGCCCTGCCATTCCCAGTCGACCGAGATCGAATCGCGGGTGATCCCGGCCTCCGGGCCGGTGAGCAGGCGCTCCTCGCCGATCAACTGGTTGATCAGCGTCGACTTGCCGGCGTTGGGACGGCCGGTGACGCAGATCCTGAGCGGCATCTTGCGCAGCCGCTCGGCCTCCGCCGCCTCGTCGGGCTCGTCGTCCTCGCCCTCGCCGGTCGGTTCGAGCGTCACGTCGACTTCCGCGACGTCGGCTTCCGCCGCCTCGACCGCCTCGACGAACGGCAGCAACGCGCCGTAGAGGTCGGCGAGCCCCTCGCCGTGTTCGGCGGAGATGGCGATCGGATCGCCGAAGCCGAGCGAATAGGCCTCCCAGGCACCGGCCTCGCCGAGCTTTCCTTCCGCCTTGTTGGCGACCAGGATCGACGGAACCTCGCTGCGTCGGACCAGTTCGGCGAAGGTCTGGTCGAGCGGGATCAGGCCGGTGCGGGCGTCGATCAGGAACAGGACGACGTCGGCGCGGCGGATCGCCTCTTCGGTGCCGGCCCGCATCCGTCCGGTCAGGCTCTCGGCGTCGGCCTCCTCGAGGCCGGCGGTGTCGAAGACGGTGAAGGTGATGTCGCCGAGCTTCGCCTCCCCCTCGCGACGGTCCCGGGTGACCCCGGGGGTGTCGTCGACGAGGGCGAGCTTCTTGCCGACCAGCCGGTTGAACAGGGTCGACTTGCCGACGTTGGGACGGCCGACGATGGCGACGGTCGCGCTCATGCGGGTACCACTCTTTCCACCGATCGCTCGGTCACTGATAGGCGGCGAGGCTGCCGGCCGCACCGAGGACCAGGATCTTGCCGTCGACCACGATCGGGGCGATCGCCGAGGATTCGCCGCCGGTCACGGTCGTCGACACGCGGCCGGAGGTCGGATCGGCGCCGAGCAGCGTGCCGTCGTTCGAGGCGAGCCACAGCGTCCCGCCGGCCAGCACCGGGCCGGCCCAGTTGGTGCGCTTCTTCTTGGTCCGGGTGACCGGCAGCTTGGAGGCCCAGATCACCGCGCCGGTGTGGCGATCGATGGCGGTCAGGTTCTCGTCGAGATCGACCAGGAAGACCGCGTTGCCGGAGACCGCCGGGGTGTGGGCGGAGCCGAAGGCGATGTCCCAGAGCCGGGCGCCGGTCTTCAGGTTGACCGCCACGGTGCGGCTGCCGACACCGGTCGCATAGACGACGCCGTCGGCGATCACCGGGCTCGCGGCGATGGTCGACAGGCCGGAGACCGCATAGTTGCGGCTGGCGCGGGCGAGCGCGTCGCCCCACACCGGCTGTCCCGACTTGACGTCGAGCGCCACCAGTTCGCCGGAGGTGAAGGGCGCCACCACGACGCCGGCGGACACCGCCGGGTTGGAGGTGGCGAGCAGGCTGCCGATCTCCGGCACGCCGCGGAAGTTCCAGAGTTCCGATCCGTCGGTCGCCGACAGGGCGTAGACGATGTTGGCCTGGCTGACCACGAAGATGCGACCGTCGGCCACCGTCGGGGCACCGCGGGCCGGCTCGGAGAGCTTCTTCTCCCAGACCTTGGCGCCGGAATCGGCGTCGAGCGCGACCAGGGTGCCGTAGGCGGTGGCGGCGTAGACGCGCGAACCGTCGGTGCCGAGGCCGCCGGTGGTGGCGGGCGTGTCGACGTCGGTCGGCTTGACGTTGGTGCGCCACGCGGTGCCGCCGTTGGCCAGCGACACGGCGGTGACGTTGCCGGCGGGATCGAGCACGTAGGCGCGGCCGCCGTAGGCGACCGGACGGGAGAAGGCCCGCACCGACTCGCGGATCATGCCGCCGGAATCGACGTCGGCGACCTTCGCCGACCAGATGCGGCTGCCGCCGGAGCCGCCGATGGCGACGTTGCCGGGATCGTTGCCGGCGGGGCCGCCGGCACCGGTCCAGGCGGAGACCGAGCGCGGTGCACCGATCGACACACCCTTGGTCTTGGCGCTGGCGACCGGCGTGTTGTCGGTCAGCACCGGCACCCGTTCACCGGTCAGCGCCTTCTTGGAATCGCCGAACGGATTGATCGCCTGGATCGCGTCCTGGATGTCGTCGGTCGAGTTGCAGGCGGCGGCCGGCAGAGCGAGAGCCGCGACGAGGGCGAGCCTGAAGAGCTTCGGCATCAGTTGGCCTTTCCGGAGGGAGTGTGCGCGCGGACGAGGGCGGCGAGAATGGAGGCGCGCTCGGAGAGGCCGCGCGGCGTCTCCGGATCGGCGTCGATCTCTTCGATCCGTTTGGTGACCGCCGCGAGGTCGCCCGCCTTCCAGGCGGAAAGCGCCAGCAGTTCGCGCGCGGCGTGACGGAAGGGCGCGTTGCCGACGGCGAGCGGAGCGACGCGGGCCTCGAAGGTCGGCCGGTCCTCGATGTCGACGGCGAGCCAGGCGGCACGGACACGGGCGATGTCGGCGAGCAGCGCCGGGGTCGCGGGTGCCTTGGCGAGGGCGTCGAAGGCCTCGAGCGCCTTGGCGGCCTCGCCGGTCTCGGCGAGGGTGGAGGCGGCCCGGAGCGCGGCGAGCATCGGATAGCCGCCGTTCGAGCTCTTCGACAGGGCGAGGAAGGCGGCTTCCGCCCCCTTCTGGTCACCGGCCTTCATCATCTGCTCGGCGGCGGCGAAGGCGTCGCCCTGCTCGCGGGCGCGAATCGTCTGGTGATAGTCCCAGCCGCGCCAGGCGGCGACGCCGAGAACGATCAGAGCCGCCGCGGCGAGCAACAGGACGCCGTAGCGATCCCACGCCTTGCGGAGCTTTTCCTGCCGCAGTTCCTCGTCGATTTCATTGAAGATGTCGGCCATCGAACTCCGCCCCGAGGGCTCGCTCCGACGAATGCGGAGCCGGGTCATGGGTCGCCGAACCGTCGCCGGGACGACCTCCTTCTTCCGGAGAAGTCGCCTTCAGCCGGACGGCCGGCACCATAGCCGTTCCCCACGTCGGCGGCAAATCCGACGAGGGAAACCGCGGATGCCTTCCGCGCGCCTCTCTTCGGCGGGGATCGGAGCAATTTCGAGGCGGATCAGCCGAAGGGTTCCAGTCCGATCACCAGTTGGTGCAGCCAGAACACGGTCACCGCCCAGACCAGAAGGCCGATCACCACCGCCAGGAGGTCGTTGCGCCCGAACGGCGGCGCCTCGGCGAGCGGCGGCACCGGCTTGCGGACGACGAGCGAGCGGCGGTCGAGGAGCCCCCAGATCAGAAACGCCCCGAAGATCGCCACCGCCGGCGCCGAGCCGACGATGAACAGATGGGCGAAGGCCCACAGCGTCACGCCGGTCAGCATCGGGTGGGCGACGAGGCGGCCGATCCGGCCGGGAAAGAACATCGCGACGATCAGCGGATAGGCGGGAATCGTCAGCGCGACGGTCACCCAGCGCAGGCTAGTCGGCATCTCCCAGAGCAGCGGAGCCCCCTCGTAACGGGCCAGCGAGAAGCCCCAGACCATCAGGCCGAGGCCGGTCGCGGCGAACAGCGTGTGCAGCCCCTTGTGGCCGTTGTCGCCGAGCCGGCCGATCACCGCGGCCCGGGCGTCCGGAAACATCGGCAGCGTGTGAGCGGAGAAGAACAGGATCAGACCGAGAAACAGGATGGTCATGAGCGTGCGATTCCTCGAATGGCGATCGGCCGGCGTGCACCCGTCCGCGGACGGTCAGACCGCACGTGCCGGGGCGTCGGGAAACAGCCGTCGCAGCCCCTCGCGGGTGGCCGGAGCGACGCCGCGTTCGGTGATCAACGCGGTGACGAGGCGGGCGGGGGTGACGTCGAAACCGTAATTGGCGACCCGCGCCCCCGAAGGCAGGATGTCGACGGTGACGATGCGGCCGTCCTCGGCGCGGCCGGTGATCTGCGAGAGTTCGCGGCCGTCGCGCTCCTCGATCGGGATCTCGGCGACGCCGTCGTCGATCTCCCAGTCGATGGTCGGCGACGGCAGGCCGACGAAGAACGGTACGCCGTTGTCGTGGGCGGCGAGCGCCTTCAGATAGGTGCCGATCTTGTTGCAGACGTCGCCGGTCGCGGTGGTGCGGTCGGTGCCGACGATCACCGCATCGACGAGGCCGTGCTGCATCAGGTGACCGCCGAGGTTGTCGGCGATCACCGTGTGGGGCACCCCGTGTTCGCCGAGCTCGAAGGCGGTGAGCGACGCTCCCTGATTGCGCGGCCGAGTCTCGTCGACCCAGACATGGACCGGAATCCCCGCCTCGTGGGCCATGTAGACCGGGGCCAGCGCGGTACCCCAGTCGACGGTGGCGAGCCAGCCGGCGTTGCAATGGGTGAGGATGTTCAGCCGCGCCGGCCGTCCCTTCTTCTCCCAGATGCCGCGGAGGAGCGGCAGCCCGTGCTCGCCGATGCCGCGACAGATGGCGACGTCCTCGTCGCAGATCCGCTGCGCCCGGACCGCCGCGGCGACCGCCCGCTCGTCGGGCGGCAGCGGTGCCACCCGGTCCCGGAGGTTGTCGAGTGCCCAACGCAGGTTGACCGCGGTCGGCCGGGTGGCGAGCAGCACCCGATGGGCCCGGGCGAGGCCGGCGTCGGAGGGATCGGCGGCGAGCGCCAGGGCCATCCCCCAGGCGCCGGTGGCGCCGATCAACGGCGCGCCGCGCACCACCATGGTCGAGATCGCCGCGGCCGCTTCGTCGAGCGAGGTCAGGATCCGCGTGCGGAAGGCGAAGGGCAGCATCGTCTGGTCGATGACGTCGATGCCGCGACCGTCGGCGGTCGGACGGATGGTGCGGCGGACTTCCCCGTGGATCTTCATCTGAGTGCTCGCTGGCAGGTATCGGCCGCGGTCGGGCGACGGCGCCGTCCGCGGATCGGCCGACCGATGTCGGAACCCTCCCGTAGCACATTCGCGGGATCGTGGATCGGTCGCCGCGACATCTCGAGGGCTGCCGAAACCGCGTCGACCCGGCGCCCGCCGTGCCGCCGACCGGTCCTTCGGCCTCGGGACGCGACACCGCCGCCGACACGGTCGACCCGAGCCGGCGGCGGACGCGACGCGACCTCAGGCGACGTCGAGGTAGTTCTCCGCCCGGCAGCCGCAGACCGGGCAGGACTCGGGGGCCTCACCGATGACGGTATGGCCGCAGTGGGGGCAGATCTTCAGCGAGATGTCGCCGAGATCCTTGCCGGACTTCACCGCCTCGAGCGCCTCGCCGAACAGATCGAAGTGGATCTTCTCCACCTCGAGCGCATAGCGCATCGAGCGGGCGGCACGGCGATTGTTCTCCGCTTCGGCCCGCGCGAGCATCGGCGGATACATCTCGGTGAACTCCTCCTTCTCCCCGGCCAATGCCTCGGTGAGATTGGCGAGCGTGTCCTTCACGCCGTCCATCGCCTTGAGATGGGTGTGGGCGTGGATGGTCTCGGCCGCGGCGACGGCACGGAAGAGCTTCGCCACACCGGGCAGCCCCTCGGCGTCGGCCTTGTCGGCCCACGCGAGATACTTGCGGTTGGCCTGGCTCTCGCCGGCGAAGGCATGTTTCAGGTCGTCGATCGTGCTCATGGGATCTTTCGTGGAAGGTTGCGGGCGCCGTCGCGGGAGGGCACGGAGCCGTGCGGGCACGATAGGTTGCGCGTTTACGGCTGGGCATTCGCCCGAACGCTTACGGCCGCACCGAGCGCGCGAAGCGAGAAACCGCGCAGCACCGGCACGATCGGCGCGACGTATCAGCGCAGCTCCGCCGATGCATACGAAACGAGCATCGGCTCCTGTGCGAGCCCGGGCGCCGGACGACCTCCACGCATTCGCCGAAACGTTCCGGGCCGGTTCCCGAGTGCCGACGCAACACTTTGCCATGGCTCACGTTTTCGGGCCGGGCCGGGCGCGCGGGAACCCACCGCGGGCGGACATGCCGCGCCCCCTTCCCCCGCATAAGCCATTACCGAAACCAAGGAGATACCGGATCCACGTTCCGCATTGCGGGACCCCCTCCCCGTTCCTCAATCGCTCGTTAAGCAACCGCGACTAAGTCACGAAGTCGCGAAACTCGATTGGGGTTCGGCTTCTTCGGTGCGGACGAACGAAGACGGACGGACCGTGACGCTCGAAAAGTGACGTTACGGAAAGTACACGCCGAACCTTCTTGAGAAGAGGGGAACTCCGGTGGCCTTCGAAATCAGATTGAAAGTGGGCACGAAACTGGCGCTCGGCTCGATCGCCGGGATCGCACTCGTCCTTGCTCTGGCGGGTACGTCGTTGTTTTCGCTGAGATCGATCGGCGAGGCCACGGCCGATCTCCAGACGTCGGCCAAGACCGTGGAACGCATGGCCGACAGCAAGCGCGCGCTGGTCGAGATGCGGGCGCTCTATCGCGACGCGCTGACGGCGCCGAGCGTCGAGGCGGTCGACCAGGCCGTCGCGACCTTCGATGCGACCACCAAACGGCTCGGAAACCTGCTCCAGGCGAACGCCGACGAGTCCCGGCTCGACGCCGAACGGGCGCTGATGAGCAAGGCCCGCGGCCTGCTCGCCTCCTACCACACCGGGTGGAACGAGGCGGTCTCCCATCACCGCAACGCGATCGTCGCCCGCGTCCGCATGACCGGAACCGCGGAGCGGATGTACAAGGCCTCCGAAGAGATCCGCACCATCCTGAAGCGCGCCGGCGCGGACCAGCAGTTGTCGGCGCTCGAACGGGCGAACGGCAGCTTCTATCAGGCCGGCGGCAAGGTCTGGCGGATCCTGCTGACCGCCGACGCCACTCAGGCCGACGCCGTCGTGAAGGCGGTCGGCGCGACCATCGCCGATCTGCGTCTCGCCACCCGTCTCGACGATCCGGCTCTGCCGCCGCTGGCCAAGGCGGCGTCCGCCGCGATGGAAGAACTGGGCGAGATCGCACAACTCGCCGCCAAATCGGTCGCGCTGCGCGACTCGACGGCGGCCCGCACGGTTCCGATCCGCGACGAGACCAACCGGATCATCGACGAGGAGGTGGCGGCGACCACCGCGGCCAATCTCGCCCGCAACGAGATCGTCGACGACGCGATCTCCAAGGCCCGGTTCGGCGGCATCGTTCTGGCGGTGTCGGCGGTTCTGGTAATGCTCGCCTCGTCGTTCTTCGGCTTCGTCTCGGTCGGCCGGCCGATCGGTCGGATCGCCGGCGTGCTGGAGCGTCTGGCCGGCGGCGACCGCAGCGTCGCGGTGCCCTTCGTCGGTCGCGCCGACGAAGTCGGCGACGCCGCCCGGGCAGCGAACGTGTTCAAGGAGAACCTGGCTCGGATCGACGAGATGGCGGAGCACCAGAAGGCGGCCGACGCCCGGATCGAGGCGGAGAAGAAGGACACCATGAAGCGCCTGGCCGACGGCTTCGAGAGCGCGGTCGGGGGGATCGTCGCCTCGGTGTCGACCGCCGCGAACCGGCTGCAGGGCGCCGCGGAGAGCATGGCGTCGAGCGCCGACCAGACCAATCACCGCTCGAGCGCCGTCGCCGCGGCCTCCGAACAGGCGTCGTCGAACGTCCAGACGGTGGCGACCGCCGCCGAGGAACTGGCGACGTCGGTGGCCGAGATCGGCCGGCAGGTGAACGAGTCGGCAAAGATCGCCGGCAACGCCGCACAGGATGCCGAATCGACCGCCGCCAAGGTGGCGCGGCTCTCCGGAGCGGCCCAGAAGATCGGCGACATCGTCGGCCTGATCTCGACCATCGCCGCCCAGACCAACCTGCTGGCGCTCAACGCGACGATCGAGGCGGCGCGGGCCGGCGACGCCGGTCGAGGCTTCGCGGTGGTCGCCTCCGAGGTCAAGTCGCTCGCCGACCAGACCAGCAAGGCGACCGCCGAGATCGCCCGCCAGATCGAGGAGATCCAGGCCTCGACGTCGGATTCGGCGACGGCGATCGGCACGATCACCGCGACCATCGGACAGATGAACGAGATCGCCTCGTCGATCGCCTCGGCGGTCGAGCAGCAGGGGGCGGCGACGCAGGAGATCGCCCGCAACGTCCAGCAGGCCTCGGCCGGCACGGCGGAGGTGTCGAACAACATCGAAGGGGTGACCGAGGCGGCGTCGAGCGCTTCGGCGGCCTCGAACCAGGTGTTGTCGGCGGCGTCCGAGCTGACGCTCCAGTCGTCGCGACTGAAGACGGAGCTCGACGGCTTCCTCGCCCGCGTCCGCGCCGCCTGAAGACGATCGGAAGACACGGGGGCGGCGCGGCGTTCCGAAAGGAGCGCCGCGCCGTTTCTCTTTCCCGCGACCGCCCGGGTCGATCTCGGCGGCGTCAGCCCGCCTTCGGCGTATCCCGCGCCTCGCCGCGGCGGACGCCGAATTCTTCGATCACGGCATCGACGAAGCTGCGCACCTTGACCGTCGGCCGTCGGCCGGCGGGATGGACGACGTGCATCGGACGCGCCGGACCTTCGTGGTTCGGCAGCACCCGGACCAGCCGGCCCGCCGCGATCTCGTCGTTCAACACGCTCTCCGGCCCGAGGGTGACGCCGTGACCACGGATCGCCGCGGCGAGAAGAACCTTCCAGTCGTTGCTGCGGATGCGTCCTTCGGCGCGCACCTCCTCGGTCCGGCCGTCACGGGTGAACTGCCAGCGGCAGGGAATGGACGGCGACCAGTAGGCATAGGCGAGGCATTCGTGCCGCTGCAGATCGGAAGGCGTCTGCGGCGTGCCGCGTCGCGCCAGATAGTCCGGCGAGGCACAGGCGATCAGCCGATAGGGCGCGAGGGGATGGGCGACGAGCGAGGCGTCGGCGATCTCGCCGATCCGCACCATCACTTCGAACCCCTCCTCCAACGGATCGACGAAACGATCGTCGAGCGTCAGGTCGATCCGCATGTCGGGGTAGCGGTCGAGATAGCGGGTCACGAAGGGCGCGAGGCCGTAGGCGCCGAAGGTCGCGGGAGCGTTGACCCGCAGAACGCCCTTCGGCTGCGAGCGCATCTCTCTGGCGCAGGATTCCGCCGCCTCGGCTTCCGCCAGCACCAGCCGGCAGCGGTCGTAGAAGGTGCGCCCGACGTCGGTCAGAGTCTGCCGCCGGGTGGTCCGGTGGAGCAACGCGGTTCCCAGCCGGTCCTCCAGGAACACGACGTGCTTGGCGACCATCTGCGGCGACATGCCCATCGCCTGGGCGGCGGCGGCGAAGGACCCGAGGTCGGACGCCTTGACGAAGACCGCCATACTGGTGAGCCGATCCAAGATTGCCCCCTCCTGGTTGGGATTCCCGTCCTAGAATGAGGATTTATCGCAAATGAGTGGCGAATAAAATCTCCCGACACGACACGAGGAGAGATCACATGAAGATCGGAATCATCGGAGCGGGTTTCGTCGGCCGTGCCATCGGCAAGGCGGCGGTGCACTCGGGTCACGAGGTGATGCTGAGCAACTCGCGCGGACCGCAGACGCTGTTCAGCCTGCGAGCCGCGATCGGCTGCGAAGTGGGCACGGTCGAAGAGGCGGCGGCGTTCGGCGAGGTCGTGGTCGTCGCCGTTCCGTTGTCGGCCTACCGTTCGGTGCCGGTGGCGCCGCTGGCCGGCAAGGTGGTGATCGACACCGACAACTACTACCCGGAGCGCGACGGCCGGTTTCCCGAACTCGACGACGGCTCGACGACGACGAGCGAACTCCTGGCGCGGCATCTGCCGCGGTCGCGGATCGTCAAGGCGTTCAACGCCATCCGGATGAACGACCTCGAGACGGACGGACGGGCCGCCGGGACGCCGGATCGCCGGGCTCTGCCGCTCGCCTCCGACGACGCCGAGGCCAGGGCGATCGCCGTCCGCCTCTACGACGAGTTCGGCTTCGACGCGGTGGACGCCGGGCCGCTCTCGGAAGGCTGGAGGTTCGAGCGCGGCACGCCGGTCTACTGCGTGCCGATGACCGCCGGCGCGCTGCGCGACGCGCTGGCGGCGACGACCCGCGAGTCACGCTGACCCCCGGCACGGCGAGATCACCCGAGGATGGACCGGACGGCGCTCGAGGGCGCCCTCGTCCGGGACGGCGTCGCGCGGGTCGATCTCGCCCCCGGCGCGCCGGCTCGTACGGCCGGTCCCGCCGAGCCGGCCTCAGCCCGTCAGGCGCGCGTAGTCTTCCGGCCGGAAGCCGACCAGGATCTCCGTTCCTCGGACCAGCACCGGCCGTTTGATCATCGACGGCTGCGCCACCATCAGGGCGATCGCCCCGGCCTCGGTCAGGTCGCGGCGATCGGCCTCGGGGAGTTTGCGGAAGGTGGTCCCGGCCCGGTTCAGGAGCTTCTCCCAGCCGACCACCGCCGCCCATTCGGCGAGCCGCTCCGCGGTGACGCCCTCGACCTTGTAGTCGTGGAAGACGTAGTCGATGCCCCGTGCGTCGAGGAAGGCGCGCGCCTTTTTCATCGTGTCGCAGGCGCGGATACCGAAGACGTGAGAGATCATCGACACCACCCGCCCCCGATTTGCGGTCTGCGCCTCGCCACCGATCCGATCTCGGCCACGTGCACTCGGCTCATTCCCACTCGATTGTTAATGACAGAAAAACAACCGGTACTTTCATGCACTTATGATTTCTGCCGCATTAAATGCCATGAATAATGCCATGTTCGTCATTCTGCCTTGAATGCGCTGCGCTGCCGGCGTTCGACCTCTCCCTTCGATAGCTCGCTGGGCCAGGTCGCCAGCTCCGCATCGGTAAGGCCGGCCAGTACTTCGGGCAAGCGCATGGTAGCGAAGTGGCTTGGCGGTTCAAACTGGTATCCGGCAGCGATCAGCTCAGCCTCTACTTCCACAGTGATGAAAAACGGCTCGGTCCGGTTTTCGTGGTGCAGCTTTGTCATGCTCTTTTTCTCCTGGCGTTCATCCTGGCTAGCAGCCAGTGCGTTGGCTTCGCGACGGCGTCCTCAACTAAGGTCTTCTCAGAACGGCAAAAATCGTACGCTAAGGGCTGAAGATGCCCTTCAGCAACAGTGCAAGGCTGCGATCAACGGGCAGGAAACATTGCCCTGGTGCGCGTTGCACTCGCTCACCAGCTTCGACAGCACCTCTTCCATCCGCGTGAGGTCCGCCATGCGTGCGCGCACATCGGCCAGCCGGTGGGCAGCCAGTTCGGCCGCCTCGCTGCAATGGGTGCCATCCTCCAGTTTCAGGAGCTGGCCGACCTCATCCAGGCTGAAACCCAGGCGCTGGGCGGACTTCACGAACTTCACCCGCGCCACGTCCGCCAGACCATAGCGGCGGATGCTCCCGTAGGGCCGCTCCGGCTGGGGCAGTAGGCCCTTGAGCTGATAGAAGCGGATCGTCTCCACGTTCACCCCGGCGGCCTTGGCGAAGGCCCCGATGGTCAGATTCTCTTGAGCGTTCTCCATGGTGCTTGACTCCGTAGTTGACTACGGAAGTAACGTTACAGCATCAAGCGAAGTCCCG
>CALFRR010000133.1 GCA_937919435.1 uncultured Alphaproteobacteria bacterium
CTCGTCAGGCTCATAACCTGAAGGTCGTCAGTTCAAATCTGGCCCCCGCAACCAAAAAAGCCCAGTGAGTCCAACGACTCCCTGGGCTTTCGTTTGCCATGTTTCCCAAATTCTCTGGATTTTTGTGACAACCGCGCGACAATTCCCGCCAGGAGTTGTCCCATGCCCCGCAAACGTGTCGATGCCCAACCCGCCAAGACGGGTCGTACCTGGTCGCCCATCAAGGGGCTGACCATCACCGAACGCGGTCCCCTGCAGTTCCAGGCGCGCGTGCGTCGCACCGGTTGGCCGTCGCAGACCGCGACGTTCGAAGTCGCCAAAGACGCGGAAGCCTGGGGGATCGGCATCCTCGACGGCTTCAACAAGAACACCTTCGTCGATCGCCGACGTGAGGCGCGCACCACCTTGGCCGCGGTCCTCGACCATTACGAAGAGCACGGCATCACGCCGCTCAAGGGGCAGGACAAGGCCAAGAGCCAGATCAAGCAGCTGCGGCATTCGTCGCTCGCACCGCGCTTCATCGGGGACATCACCGCTTCCGACATTCTCGACTGGTTGAAGCAACGGCGACAGTCGACCGTTCGCCGAAAGCTGAAAGACGCCGAGGGTAGGGTGGTCAAGGTGAAGGCGGGACGGAAGGTCGCGGTCCAATACCATGACGTTCCCATTGCGGAGAAGACGGTGCTCAACGAGCTCATGCGCCTCTCGGCCGCCTTCGTTCACGCGCGCGTGTCGATGTCGATGGCGGGGCTGCCCAACCCGGTCCAGGATCTGCCGAACAAGGACAAGCCGAAGCGCAGAGACCGCACCCGGCGTCTGGGGGTCGGAGAAAAGGAACGTCTGCTCGAAGCCTGCCGCGCCAGCCGGTCGCCCCATCTGGCCGATATCGTCGAACTGGCGCTGGAAACCGCCTGCCGCCGCTGCGAGTTGGTCTTGCGTTTGACGTGGGCGGACATCGATCTCGGGGCCAAGACGATGCGGCTCCGCGATACGAAATCCTCTGATGGCAGCTATCGAGAACGCACCATCGGTCTTTCGGATCGTGCCGTGGCGATTCTCGAAGCCTTGCCGCGATCCTGCCCGGCGACGCATCGCGTGTTCGAGGTTCACCCCGACAACATCACGCGAAACTTCCGTATCGCCTGCGAACGGGCGGGGATCGCCGACCTGACGTTCCACGATCAACGCTCGGAGGCCGCGTCGACCATGGCGCAGGACAATGGGCTGGACATCGTCGAGCTCGCCGCTCAGGGCGGATGGAAGATTCTCCAGTCGCTCAAGAAGTACTATCAGCCGACCCCGGCCAAGATCGCGCAGAAGCTCTCGGGGCGTATCAAGCCTTCCGCGGAATCCTCATCCGATCGGTGAAACCCGGATTGACCGTCCATGCCCTCGTCGTCACCCATTCGGGGGCATGGGGGCATGGGGGCATGGGGGCATGGGGGCAGAGCAATGCCCCGTCCGGCGCGGCCTACATCCCACGTTCTCTTTCTTGCTGTTGATACACACGCGATGACGCTTTCTCAGTGCTCGAATCTCCGATAGCGCGGCGACCCCGCAACAATCGGAAGACTCCAATGAAATCAGTCAATTCAGCGCTGACCGCAGGCATGATCGCGTTGTTCTGCGAGCGCCGTATCGCCTCCGTGCTGCCCGCCGACGCCACCCTCGCACTTCAGGGCTACCTGACGGACCTGCTCGTCCGGAACGAATTTCCGCCCTACCGTGGCACCCACATCGATCTCGATGTGGTGGCAGCCGCTCTCGTCGTCGACGTCGCGCTGTTGCGGCAGGTGAGAGCGCACCTGCGCCCGATCTTCGATGCAGTGGCTCGTGCCGTCGCCGAGGAGGAACTCCGACCTCGAACGTCCAATGCTCGAACGAAAGGCGCGCAGGCCCAGGGATCGAAGACGTCGGTCGGCATGCCAGCCAAGGTGGTCGTGGAGTTTCCCGAGCCGCTCGAAACCGAATGGGACGACCCCGATGATTTCGGGGGAGCGCTGCGTCTTCATGCCGCCCGCCATGGAGAGACGATCCACCACCTCGCCAAGGCCATCATCTGGCCGGAAGACGGCATCAACCGCAGCACGCTGATCTCTTGGGCGCGCGGGGTGAAGGCTCCTCGGTCGGTGGTCAGTCTCCAAATCCTGCGCCGGATCGAAAGACGCTATCGGTTGCCCGAAGGGTATTTCGCCGAGAAGGCCGCCAATCCGGGATGTGCGGCGACGGGCCATGTTCTGGTCAGCGTCCCGGCCTCCGAACGACGCCGACTGGCTTGGCATCTCCCGGATGATTTCAATCGCCGTCCGCGTTCGGAGCAGGCCGAGATCCTCGACTGGGTGCGCAACGTCATCATCAGCGGTGCGACGGACTATCGACGCTACCAAGGCGCCGCCATGCGTCAGCGTTATGCGGTCCGCTTCGCCGGTGTTTCGGGGCCTCGCCGGAAATCATCCATCGCCAAGGGGCCGGATGAAACGGGCATCATCGATGCTTCCGCCCGATTGAGCGGTGAGCTCACCGACCTGTTGAAGTTCAAGACCTCCACATTTGCTGCGTTCGGTTTGCAGCGCAACGGCGTGTGGGGAGGGGAAACCGCATCGCAGAAGGTCGAGCATTTCGGCTTGTGGTTCGGTGCCTTCGCCGCGCCGGCGACGAGCGAGGTTCGGGGCTTCGGTGCCGACCCGAAGAGCTTCACTTTTGCGATGATGGTCTTTCCGCAGGTGTGGGATTGGTATCTGCAATGGCGTGAACAGCGCCGCGGCTTCTACACCAAGTGGGAGATCGATCTGTTGTCGATTGCCGCCGCCCTGAACCGGGAGGAGACGGGCTGGTTGCGGCAAACGCCGCGCATCGGTGAGCATCTCGAGGAGATCGAGGGGCTGATCACACGCCAGGACATCGATGAGGCCCGGGCCGATTGGGCTGCGGCCTGCGATCGGATGTATCGCCATGCCCGCCGACGCATCAAGGAAATCGATCGCGTCGCCCGTATTCACCGGGACCCTTTCGAGCCGATCTTGCCTGTCCTCGAAGCGGCGAGCCCGGTCGGAGAATACCGCAAGATCACCGAGGAGATCCTGCGCCGCATGCCGGACGAGCGGCGACATCCCCGCGCTGCCGCCGAAGCCGTCCGGGCCTTTCTGTTGTTGCGGATCGGTCTGCACACGGGGCTGCGGCAGAAAAATCTGCGTGAGCTCCTTCTCTGCGCGCGCGGTGGGCTACCGACGTCGGAACGGCGTCTCGAGGACATGAAGCGTGGTGAACTCCGCTGGAGCTCACGGGATCAGGGCTGGGAAATCCTGATCCCGTCGGTTGCCTTCAAGAACGCGAGCTCGTCCTTCTTCGGTTCCAAGCCGTTTCGTCTGATCCTCCCGGACCTCGGCGGCCTCTACGAAAAGCTCGAAGCCTATATCGACAGGCATCGCGCGCGCCTGATCGGGTCGGCTGCCGATCCCGGGACCTTCTTCGTCAAGACGGCGAAGATGACCAGCACCAACGCCGCCTACGATCAGAACACGTTCTATGAGGCTTGGCGGCTCGTCATCCAGCGTTACGGCGTCTTCAACCCATGGACCGGGCGCGGCGCGATCAAAGGGCTTCTGCCCCATGGCCCGCACAACGTACGCGATGTGTTGGCGACCCACATTCTGAAGCAGACCGGCTCCTACGAGCAGGCGAGCTACGCGATCCAGGATACGCCGGAGATGGTCGCCCAGCACTACGGTCGCTTCCTGCCGCAGGACAAGGCCGAGATCGCCGCGCGCATTCTCAACAAGGTCTGGGAAGCCGCCTGAGA
>CALFRR010000134.1 GCA_937919435.1 uncultured Alphaproteobacteria bacterium
CGCCATCAGCTTGGCGGCGGCCGGCGACGGCGGCATCGCGGTGGCGCTCGCCGCGGCCGAGGCAGAAGCCGCGGCGGCGGCGGGAGCGGCGGCGACCGCACCGGCCGCGCCTTCGGCGAGCGTTCCGAGCAGGGCCCCGACGCCGACCGTGTCGCCGTCCTTGGCGACGATCGCCTCCAGCACGCCGCCGGCCGGCGCGGGCACCTCGACCGTCACCTTGTCGGTTTCGAGCTCGACCAGCGGCTCGTCCGCCTTGACCGCCTCACCGGGCTTCTTGAACCACTTCGCGATGGTCGCTTCGGTGACGGATTCGCCGAGCGTCGGAACCTTGATCTCGATCGCCATGATCGTCGTCTCTTCGTCTTCACACTGTTTCGGTCGTCCCGGACGAGCGGCCGACGGCCGCCCCGGGCTCGGAATGTCGTCAGCCCGCGAAGGCGTCGTCGAGGAACGACGCGAGCTGCCTCAGATGCTTGGACATCAGTCCGGTGGCCGTCGCCGCGGACGCCGGACGCCCGGCGTAACGTGCCCGCTTGACCGGCCCGCCGACGTGCTCGAGCACCCATTCGAGATTGGGCTCGATGAAGCTCCAGGCGCCCATGTTCTTCGGCTCTTCCTGACACCACACCAGATCGGCGTTCTTGAACCGCGAGAGGACGCGGACCATCGACTTGACCGGGGTCGGATAGATCTGCTCGACGCGCAGCAGGTAGACGTCGTCGATCCCCCGCTTCTCACGCTCTTCGAGCAGATCGAAGTAGACCTTGCCGGAGCACATCACGACCCGGCGGATCTTGTCGTCCGGAACCAGCCTGGTCGCGGTCGGCTCGTTGCCGGTGTCGGCCGAATCGAGCAGCAGACGATGGAAGGACGAGCCCTCCGCCAGCATGTCGATCTTGGAGACGCAGCGCTTGTGCCGGAGCAGCGACTTCGGGGTCATCAGGATCAGCGGCTTGCGGAAGTCGCGCAGCAGCTGACGCCGCAGGATGTGGAAGTAGTTGGCCGGGGTGGTGCAGTTGGCGACCTGCATGTTGTCCTCGGCGCACATCTGCAGATAGCGCTCGAGCCGCGCCGAGGAATGTTCCGGCCCCTGGCCCTCGTAGCCGTGCGGCAGCAGGCAGACGAGGCCGGACATCCGGAGCCACTTCTGCTCGCCGGACGAGATGAACTGGTCGAACAGCACCTGGGCGCCGTTGGCGAAGTCGCCGAACTGGCCCTCCCAGAGGGTCAGTGCGTTCGGCTCGGCCAGCGAATAGCCGTACTCGAAGCCGAGCACCGCCTCTTCCGAGAGCATCGAGTTGATCACCTCGTAGCGGGCCTGGCCCTCGCCGAGGTTGTTCAGCGGGATGAAGCGGGCCTCGGTCTCCTGGTCGTAGAGCACCGAATGACGCTGGCTGAAGGTGCCGCGTTCGCAGTCCTGGCCGGACAGACGGACCGGGCTGCCGGTCTTGACCAGAGTGCCGAAGGCCAGCGCCTCGGCGGTGGCCCAGTCGATCCCCTCGCCGGTCTCCATCATCTGCCGGCGGTTCTCGAGGAACCGCAGGATCGTCTTGTGGACGTTGAAGCCCTGCGGCACCTCGGTCAGCTTGGCGCCGATCTCCTTCAGTTCGGCGAGCGGCGCGCCGGTCAGTCCGCGACGATCGCTGTCGTCGTGGATGCCGACCGCCTTCATGCCCGACCACCGGCCGTCGAGCCAGTCGGCCTTGTTCGGCTTGAACGCCTGCCCCGCCTCGAACTCGATGTCGAGGTGCTTGCGCCAGTCGGCCATCCACTCGTCGACTTCGCCGCGGGTGACGACGCCTTCCGCCACCAGCTTCTCCGAGTAGATCCGCAGCGTCGAGGGATGGTTGCGGATCTTCCGATACATGATCGGCTGGGTGAAGCTCGGCTCGTCGCCTTCGTTGTGACCGAAGCGGCGATAGCAGAACATGTCGATGACCACCGGCTTGTGGAACTTCTGCCGGAATTCGATCGCCACCTTGGCGGCGAAGGTCACCGCTTCCGGATCGTCGCCGTTCACGTGGAGGATCGGCGCCTCGATCATCTTGGCGACGTCCGACGGATAGGGCGACGACCGCGAGAACCGCGGATAGGTGGTGAAGCCGATCTGGTTGTTGATGATGAAGTGGATCGAACCCGAGGTCCGATGCCCCTTCAGACCGGAGAGGCCGAAGCATTCGGCGACCACGCCCTGGCCGGCGAAGGCGGCGTCGCCGTGGATCAGCAGCGGCAGCACGCAGGCCCGGGCGTCGAGATCGATCGAGCCGTCCAGCGTCTGCGGTGCCAGCTGATCCTGCTTGGCGCGGGCCTTGCCGAGCACCACCGGATTGACGATCTCGAGGTGCGACGGGTTGGCGGTCAGCGACAGATGCACCCGGTTCTGGTCGAACTCGCGGTCCGACGACGCGCCGAGGTGATACTTGACGTCGCCCGAGCCCTCGACCTCGTCGGGGGCGAAGGAGCCGCCCTTGAACTCGTGGAAGATCGCCCGATGCGGCTTGGCCATCACCTGGGCCAGCACGTTGAGGCGGCCGCGATGGGCCATGCCGAGGACGATCTCCTTCAGCCCCAGCTGTCCGCCGCGCTTGATGATCTGCTCGAGCGCCGGGATCAGCGCCTCGCCGCCGTCGAGGCCGAAGCGCTTGGTGCCGGTGTACTTGACGTCGATGAACTTCTCGAAGCCCTCCGACTCGATCAGCTTCTTCAGGATCGCCCGCTTGCCTTCACGGGTGAAGGCGATGTGCTTGTCCGGACCCTCGATGCGCTCCTGGATCCACGCCTTCTCGTGCGCGTCGGAGATGTGCATGAACTCGACGCCGACCGTCGAGCAATAGGTCCGCCGGAGGATCTCGATCATCTCGCGGACGGTGGCGAACTCCAGCCCGAGGACGTGATCGATGAAGATCTTGCGGTCGAGGTCGGCCTCGCCGAAGCCCCAGGACGAGGGGTGCAGCTCCTCGTGGTCGAGGTCGGGGGCGATCTCCAACGGATCGAGCCGGGCGTGCAGATGGCCGCGCATCCGGTAGGCGCGGATCATCATGATCGCGCGGACCGAATCGCGGGCCGCCGCCTGCAGCTGTTCCTGGGTGATCGCCGCGCCCTTGGCCTCGGCCTTGCCCTTGATCTTGTCCTTGACCTGGGTCTCGAGCCAGCTCCAGTCGCCGTCGAGCACCGAGACCATCTCGCTCTTCGGCTTCAGCGGCCAGTTCGTCCGCTTCCAGACCGGTCCCTCGGCATTCTTGGCGACGCGCTTGCCGTCGTCGTCGAGCTCGCCGAAGAACGCCCGCCAGCTGGCGTCGACCGAGGCGGGATTCTGGTGATAGCGGGCCTGCAGATCTTCCAGGTAGGCCGCGTCGATGCCGGCGAGAAAATCGGTCGTCTTCTGGTCTTCGAGATCCATGATCCGTCCCGGAACCCCGAGGGGCCCCGCCTCGATTGCAGAGACCCCCCTCTTCGGAAGACCTCTCCTGTCCATCGGTCGGCGATCCCGATCGAATCGATTGGAGCGCCGAGGCTCTCCCGATCGTCCCGATCGACCCGCCGGCGGCAACCGGCCTTCCCGGTTCCGGCGGCCGCCGCGCCCGACCGGGTGCGGCGGTTTGTCTCGTCATCCGTTCTAGGGCGAACGGCGGGGGGAGCCGACGGCTCCCCCCGAATTTCGCATCACTTTCCCTTGATCGCCTCGAGCAGGGTCTCGCCCAGTCGTGCCGGCGACGGCGAGACGCGGATGCCCGCCTTCTCCATCGCCGCCATCTTCGACTTGGCGTCGCCCTTGCCGCCCGACACGATCGCCCCGGCGTGTCCCATCCGCCGCCCGGGAGGCGCCGACACGCCGGCGATGAACCCGGCCATCGGCTTCTTGATCGGATGGGCGGCGATGAACTCCGCCGCCTCTTCCTCGGCCGCCCCGCCGATCTCGCCGATCATGATGATCGACTCGGTCTCCGGGTCGTTGAGGAACATGTCGAGCATGTCGATGAACTCGGTGCCCTTGACCGGATCGCCGCCGATGCCGACCGCGGTGGTCTGGCCGAGGCCGACGTCGGTGGTCTGCTTCACCGCCTCGTAGGTCAGCGTGCCCGACCGCGAGACGATGCCGACCGAGCCGCGCTTGAAGATGTGCCCGGGCATGATGCCGATCTTGCACTCGCCCGGGGTCAGCACGCCCGGGCAGTTCGGCCCGATCAGCCGCGACTTCGAGCCCTTCAGCGCCTTGCCGACCCGGATCATGTCGGCGACCGGGATGCCCTCGGTGATGCAGACGATCAGCGCGATCTCCGCGTCGATCGCCTCGAGGATCGCATCCGCCGCGAAGGGCGGCGGCACGTAGATCGCCGAAGCGTCGGCGCCGGTCGCCGCCTTCGCCTGCCAGACGGTGTCGAACACCGGCAGGTCGAGGTGCCACGAGCCGCCCTTGCCCGGCGTCACGCCGCCGACCATGTGGGTGCCGTACTCGATCGCCTGTTCGGAGTGGAAGGTGCCCTGGGCCCCGGTGAAGCCCTGGCAGATGACCTTGGTGGACTTGTCGACGAGAATGGACATCGGTTCACGCTCCCCGAACGGCCTTGACGATCTTCTGTGCGGCGTCGTCCAGGTTGTCGGCCGGGATGACGTTGAGGCCGGACTCGCGGATGATCTGCTTGCCCTTCTCCTCGTTGGTGCCGGTCAGGCGCACCACCAGCGGAACCTCCAGTCCGACCGCCCGCACCGCGGCGAGCACGCCGCGGGCGATGATGTCGCACTTCATGATGCCGCCGAAGATGTTGACCAGGATGCCCTTCACGTTCGGATCGGAGGTGATGATCTTGAACGCCGCCGTCACCTTCTCTTCCGAAGCGCCGCCGCCGACGTCGAGGAAGTTGGCCGGGCTCTCGCCGTAGAGCTGGATGATGTCGAGGGTGGCCATCGCCAGACCGGCGCCGTTGACCATGCAGCCGATGGTCCCGTCGAGCGCGATGTAGGCGAGGTCGTACTTCGACGCTTCGATCTCCTTGCCGTCCTCCTCGGTCTCGTCGCGCAGCGCGACGATCTCGGGATGACGGTAGAGGGCGTTCGAATCGAAGTTGACCTTGGCGTCGAGCACCTTCAGGTCGCCGTCCTTCGACACGATCAGCGGATTGATCTCCAGCATCGCCATGTCCTTCTCGACGAAGGCGCGATAGAGATCGCCGACCAGCTTGACCGCCTGCTTGATCTGCTTGCCCTCGAGGCCGAGCGCATAGGCGATGTTGCGGCCGACGTAGGGCTGGTAGCCGGCCGCCGGATCGACGTGGAAGGTGTGGATCTTCTCCGGCGTGTCGTGGGCGACCGCCTCGATGTCCATGCCGCCTTCGGTCGAGACGACGAAGCCGACCGATCCGGTCGAGCGGTCGACCAGCGCCGACAGATAGAGTTCGCGGGCGATGTCGGAGCCGTCCTCGATGTAGAGGCGGTTGACCTGCTTGCCGGTCGGACCGGTCTGCACGGTGACCAGGGTGTGGCCGAGCATCTCCTTAGCGTGGGCCTTGACCTCGTCGACCGACTTGGCGAGACGCACGCCGCCCTTGGCGTCGGCCGGCAGTTCCTTGAACTTGCCCTTGCCACGGCCGCCGGCGTGGATCTGGGACTTCACCACCCACAGCGGGCCGCCCATCTCCTTGGCGGCCTTCACCGCCTCCTCGACCGTGAAGGCGGGAATGCCGCGCGATACCGGTAATCCATAATCGCGAAGGATCGCCTTCGCCTGATATTCGTGAATGTTCATCGTCCCGCCTCGCCTCTGCCTCGAAATGGATTTCGGAGGTATTCGGGATCGGCCCGGACGCCGACGGACGAGTCGGCGACGGGTTCACGACGACACAGAGGAGCCTCCCACCGTCGACGTGCATCACCACGCCGACGGTCGAGCCGGCATCGCCGGCTCACTCCCATCGTTCGGCCGATCCCGCGAGACGCCCCCTCCCAGGGACGCCCGAAGGAATTCCGTTCAGGTCGGGCTCAGGCGAGCGCCGGCTGAATCTGCTTGCAGGCGTCGATCAGACCGGTCACCGAAGCGACCGACTTGTCGAACATCGCCTTCTCGGTCTCGTCGAACTTGACCTCGACGATCTTCTCGACGCCGTTCGCGCCGATCAGCGCGGGCACGCCGACGTAGAGACCCTTCTGGCCGTAGGGGCCGTCGAGATAGGCCGCCACCGGCAGGATCCGCTTCTGGTCCTTGAGATAGCTCTCGGCCATGGCGATCGCCGAGGTGGCCGGCGCGTAGTAGGCCGAGCCGGTCTTCAGGAGCGCGACGATCTCGCCGCCGCCGCCGCGGGTCCGCTTGACGATCGCGTCGAGCTTCTCCTGGGTGAGCCAGCCCATCTCGACCAGCGCCGGCAGCGGTACGCCGCCGACCGTCGAGTAGCGCACCAGCGGCACCATGTCGTCGCCGTGGCCGCCCAGCGTCATCGCATGGACGTCCTTGACCGACACGCCGAGTTCTTCGGCGAGGAACCAGCGGAAACGGGCCGAATCGAGCACCCCGGCCATGCCGACGACCTTCGAGGTCGGCAGACCCGAGAACTTCTGCAGCGCCCACACCATCGCGTCGAGCGGGTTGGTGATGCAGATCACGAAGGCGTTCGGGGCATACTGCTTGATGCCGGCGCCGACCGCTTCCATGACCTTCAGGTTGATCGACAGGAGATCGTCGCGGCTCATGCCGGGCTTGCGCGGCACGCCGGCGGTCACGATGATCACGTCGGCACCGGCGATCGCCTCGTAGCCGGACGCACCGGAAAGGGCGGCGTCGAAGCCTTCGACCGGAGACGACTCGGCGATGTCGAGCGCCTTGCCCTGCGGAACGCCGTCGACGATGTCGAACAGAACGATGTCGCCGAGTTCCTTCAGGCCGGCGAGATGAGCGAGCGTGCCACCGATCTGACCCGCCCCGATGAGGGCGATCTTTTTCCGCGCCATTTCAGAGGTTTCCCTTCCCTAGAGAGGAGGTCGGTGCGACATCCTGTCGTGGGGTTCGATACCCCGTTCCGCCCCGCCGTTCAAGTCGGCCGAAGGTTTATTCCGCACCGCGAAACGGCCGAAAACCCGCGGCTTCCCGCGGGTTTTCGCAAGACGTTTCACGCATGGCACCATCGCCGCGCGACAACGTGCCGACTGGCTCAGGCGCCGGGATAGGGATCGTCGGAAGCCGCCTCCTCGTCGGGCAGGTCGCCGACGTCGCCGAGATGCGGTTGCCGGGCGTATTCGGCCGACCGCATTTCGGTCAGACGCGAGATCGTCCGGGCGAATTCGAAGCTCTCCGCCCCGCTCGTCCCGCTCCAGATCGCATCCGGCACCACCGCCGCGGAGGCGAACAGCCGAACCCGCCGATCGTAGAGCGCATCGACCAGATTGATCATCCGCTTGGCGGCGTTGCGCCGGTCCGGCCCGAGCGCCGGGATCCGTTCGATCATCACCGTGTGGTAACGCCTTGCGATCTGCACGTAGTCGGCCGCAGACATCGGCCGATCGCAGAGCTCGTCGAAGTCGAACCGGGCGAAACCGCCGCACGCCTGCGGCACTGCGATCTCGCGACCGCGAAACGGGATCGCCTCGGCGATCGTCGGGCGATGGCCGGTGATGCGGAACCACATCTCCTCCATCGTCGCGTCGGTCTCCGGCGACAGCGGCATACGCCACGCCTCTTCGCCGTCGGTCTTCTCCATCCGATAGTCGGTCGCCGCCGACAGCTCGACGACGTCGACCTGCCGCTTCAGGAGATCGATGAACGGCAGGAACAGCGCCCGGTTGAGCCCGCCCCAGTAGAGCCGGTCGGGGGCGACGTTCGAGGTGGCGACGACCACCGTGCCGAGGTCGAAGAGCTTCTCGAACAGCCGGCCGAGCACCATCGCGTCGGCGATGTCGTAGACCGCGAACTCGTCGAAGCACAGCAGCCGCGTCTCGGCGGCGAGCGCCTCGGCGACCGGCTGGATCGGATCGTCGCCCTTCACCCGACCGGAGAGGATGTCCTGGCGGGCCCGATGGATGCGGTCCTGGGCGTCGGCCATGAAGGCGTGGAAATGCGCCCGCCGTTTGCGCGCGACCGGCGACACCTCGAAGAACAGATCCATCAGCATGGTCTTGCCGCGGCCGACCTCGCCCCAGACGTAGAGGCCGCGGATCGTCTCGCGCTTCTGCGCCTTGCGGCCGAACAGCCAGCCGAGGGCCGACCCCTTGACCGCCAGATCCGAAGCGGCGATCTCGCGGTCGAGGCGATCGAGCCGACGGGCGAGCGTCAGCTGTGCCGGATCGGGCGTCAGCTCGCCGGCCTCCACCATCGCCCGGATCAGGCCCTCGACCGTCCGCGTCCGCTCTTCCTCGTTCGCCATGCCGTCACCCGCCCCCTCGTCCCTTCGCCGTTCCACGCCGAAGGCCGATCGCGACCGGTAGCGGCAGACGCCCGACCTGTCAAAGTGCAGAAGGTCGGAGACGCCCGCCCTCCGCGTGGCGTCCACGCCGGCGGACCGCATGGGACCCGAGCTCGCACCACCCTTGGCGAACCGACGGCGATCCGCTAAGCCGACGTCAGGTCCGATCGATCGTGATCGGTCGATCCGGAGATTTCGGCCGTGGCAGAACTCCTGAGCCCCGCCGCCGTCGAGGCGGCCCATGCGCGCATCGCCCCCCACATCCGCCGCACCCCGGTGGTGAGCGTCGAAGGCGCCGCCTTCGGTCTCGCCGAACCGCTGTCGCTGAAACTCGAGTTGCTCCAGCACACCGGCGCCTTCAAGGCCCGCGGTGCCTTCAACAATCTCCTGTCGCGGCCGGTTCCGCCGGTCGGCGTCGCCGCCGCTTCGGGCGGCAACCACGGCGCCGCCGTCGCCTATGCCGCCGCCTGTCTCGGCCATCGCGCCCGGATCTTCGTGCCGACCGTGTCGAGCCCGGTGAAGATCGAGCGGATCCGCGCCTACGGAGCCGACGTGGTGGTCGCCGGCGCCCGTTATGCCGATGCCGCGGTGCTCTGCTCCGAATGGGCCGAGGCGAACGGTGCGTTGCTCGTCCACCCCTACGACAGCCCCTTCACCATCGCCGGCCAGGGCACCGTCGCCCGCGAGTGGGAAGAGGACGCCGAGTCGGGCCTCGACACCGTGCTGGTGGCGGCCGGCGGCGGCGGCCTCGTCGCCGGCACCGCGCTGTGGTTCTCCGGCCGGGTCCGGGTGGTCGCGGTCGAACCGCAGGGCAGCCGGGCGCTGCATGCCGCGCTCGCCGCCGGCGGCCCCGTCGATGTCGAGACCGAATCGATCGCCGTCGACAGCCTCGGCGCCAAGCGGGTCGGCGATCTCGTCCACACGATCGCCGCCGCACACGTCGCCGACGCGGTGCTGGTCCCCGACAGCGCCATCGTCGAGGCCCAGTCGCGGCTGTGGTCGTCGCTGCGTATCGCCGCCGAGCCGGGTGGCGCCACCGCCCTCGCCGCGCTCCTCTCCGGGGCCTACCGGCCGCGGCCGGGCGAACGGATCGGGGTTCTGGTGTGCGGCGGCAACGTCGATCTCGCGACTCTCGCCGCCCTGGTCGGCTGAGCCGCCCGGCCTATGTCACGCTCGCCCGCAATCACCATTCGAGGAGATCGTCGATGCTGCCGGAACGACTGATGAAGGGCTATGCCGCCTTCCGCTCGGGCCGTTGGCAGACCGAACACGAGCGTTGGCGTCATCTCGCCGAGACCGGCCAGAAACCGGAGGTGATGATCGTCGCCTGTTGCGACAGCCGCGCCGCCCCCGAACTGATCTTCGACGCCCCACCCGGGGAGCTGTTCGTCGCCCGCAACGTCGCCAATCTGGTGCCGCCCTATACGCCGGACGGCGAATACCACGGCACCTCGGCGGCGCTCGAGTTCGCGCTGATGGGCCTCAGGGTCCGTCACATCGTGGTGATGGGACACGGCCGGTGCGGCGGCATCGCCGCGGCACTCGCCGACGACCCCGCACCGCTGTCGCCCGGCGACTTCATCGGCAAGTGGATCTCGCTCCTGGAAGCGCCGGCGGAGGCCTGCCGCTGCGACCCGACCGTCCCCCCGAGCGAACGCCAGCACCGGCTCGAGCACATGTCGATCGTCAACTCGCTCGCCAATCTCCGGACCTTTCCCTGCGTGACCGGGCTCGAAGCGAGCGGTCGGTTGACCCTGCACGGCACCTGGTTCGACATCGCGCTCGGCGAACTCCACGTCCTCGACGAGGCCACCGGCGCCTGGTCGAAACTGGCGACCCCGGCGATCGGCTGACGCCCCGGCCGGGTCCGACCGGCGGGCCGGCCGGCGCGGCACGCGGATCCGCCGGCCGCGGCTGCCATTGAACGGGCGCCGCCGGGTTGGTAAAGGGAGCCGGCCGGCGGACGCGCTCGTCCCGGCCGCGTCGGATTCGACGACGGCGGTGAACGCTCCCGGCCTCACCCTTCCCTTCCTCGACACGCGGGTTCCACCATGACCTCCTTCAATCTCTTCCTCCTGCCCGGCGACGGCATCGGCACCGAGATCATGGTCGAGGTGGAGAAGGTCATCGGCTGGTTCGAGAAGCGCGGCGTCGCGAAATTCGAGCTCGAGCGCGGTCTGGTCGGCGGCTGCGCCTACGACGCCCACGGCAAGGCGATCTCCGATTCCGACATGGCCCTCGCCCAGGCCTCCGACGCGGTGATCTTCGGCGCCGTCGGCGGACCGAAGTGGGACAGGGTGCCCTACGACTGCCGCCCCGAAGCGGGCCTCCTGCGGCTGCGCAAGGACCTCGGCCTGTTCGCCAACCTGCGTCCGGCGATCTGCTATCCGGCGCTCGCCGACGCCTCGACGCTGAAGCGCGAGGTGGTCGAGGGCCTCGACATCCTGATCGTCCGCGAGCTGACCGGCGGCGTCTACTTCGGCGAGCCGAAGGAGATCGTCACCCTGGAGAACGGCGAGAAGCGCGCCGTCGACACCCAGGTCTACGCCGCCCACGAGATCGAGCGGATCGCCCGGGTCGCCTTCGAGCTGGCCCGGACCCGCGGCAACAAGGTCTCCTCGGCCGAGAAGCGCAACGTCATGAAGACCGGCGTGCTGTGGAACGAGGTGGTCACCCGGATCGGCGCCACCGAATTCCCCGACGTCGCGCTCGAGCACGTGCTCGCCGACAACTGCGCCATGCAGCTGGTCCGCCGGCCCAAGCAGTTCGACGTCGTCGTCACCGACAACCTGTTCGGCGACGTGCTCTCCGACATCGCCGCGATGCTGACCGGCTCGCTCGGCATGCTGCCCTCGGCCTCGCTCGGCGCCCCCGATCCGAAGACCGGCAAGCGCAAGGCGATGTACGAGCCGGTGCACGGCTCGGCGCCCGACATCGCCGGCCGGGGCCTGGCCAACCCGATCGCGATGATCGGCTCCTTCGCCATGGCGATGCGCTATTCGCTCGGCCTCGGCGAGGCTGCGGATCTGACCGAGAAGGCGGTCTCCGCGGTTCTCGCCTCCGGCCTGAGGACCGCCGACATCGCCAAGTCGGGCGAGAACACCGTTTCGACGAAGGAGATGGGCGATGCCGTGGTGGCCGAGCTGAACAAGCTCTCCGCCTGATCCCCTCCGCCCCGACACGTTCCGACCGCCCGTCCCGGATCCTCCCGGGCGGGCGGTTCGTCATTCGACCCTTGCGTGGTTCTGCACACGGTTTAGGCTGGCGCTTCGACGATCATTTCTTCTCGGAGGCGAGGTCGCCTTGGCCATTCAGACAGCCCTGCACCATCTCACCGCCTATTCCTACGACCGCCCGGTACAGCTCGGACCGCAGATCATCCGTCTGAGGCCGGCGCCGCACTGCCGGACCCGGGTCACCGGCTATTCCCTTCGGGTGACGCCGGAGAACCATTTCGTCAACTGGCAACAGGATCCGCACGGCAACTGGGCGGCGCGCTTCGTCTTTCCCGAGAAGACCCGCGAATTCCGGATCGAGGTCGATCTGCTCGCCGAACTCAGCGTTTTCAATCCCTTCGACTTCTTCGTCGAGGAATATGCCGAGACCTTCCCCTTCGCCTATGCGCCGGAACTCGCCGAGGAGCTGAAGCCCTATCTCGCGCCGGAGAAGACCGGCGACCGCTTCGAGGCCTATCTCGACGAGATCCGCCCGGCCGAGCCGATCAACACGGTGACCTACCTGGTCGGGCTCAACCAGAGGCTCTCCCACGACATCCGTTACGTGATCCGGATGGAGCCGGGCGTCCAGGAGCCCGACGAGACTCTGGAAGCCGCCTCCGGCTCGTGCCGCGACACCGCCTGGCTGTTCGTCCAACTCGCCCGCCGCATGGGCCTCGCCGCCCGCTTCGTCTCCGGCTACCTGATCCAGTTGAAGCCCGACGTGAAGTCGCTCGACGGCCCCTCCGGCACCGACCACGACTTCACCGATCTGCACGCCTGGGCCGAGATCTATCTGCCCGGCGCCGGCTGGATCGGTCTCGACCCGACCTCCGGCCTGTTCGCCGGCGAGGGCCATCTGCCGCTCTGCGGCACGCCGCACTATCGCTCGGCGGCGCCGATCACCGGTCTCGTCGACTTCGCCGAGGTCGACTTCGACTTCCAGATGCGGGTCGACCGCATCGCCGAGAAACCGCGGGTCACCGCCCCCTTCTCCGACGAGGCCTGGGAGGCGCTCGACGCGCTCGGCCGCAGGGTCGACGAGGATCTGGCGGCCGGCGACGTGCGCCTGACCATGGGCGGCGAACCGACCTTCGTCTCGATCGACGACTACCAGTCGGCCGAGTGGAACACCGCCGCGGTCGGCCCGATGAAGCGGACCCGGGCCGACGATCTGATCCGCCGGCTGCGCGAGTGCTTCGCCCCCGGCGGCTTCCTCCACTACGGCCAGGGCAAGTGGTACCCGGGCGAGAGCCTGCCGCGCTGGGCCTTCGGCCTCTATTGGCGCAAGGACGGCAAGCCGATCTGGCGCGATCCCTCGTTGATCGCCGCGGAGAGCGGGCGGCGCGACGCCACCGTCGCCGACGCGAAGCTGATCGCCGACGGGGTCGCGGAACGGCTCGACATCGGTGCCGACTACGTCATCGCCGCCTACGAGGATCCCGCCCATTGGCTGATCCAGGAGGCGAAGCTCCCGGTGAACCTCGATCCGTCGAACGCGCAGCTCGAGAATCCCGAGGACCGCCACCGCATCGCCCGCGTCTTCGACCACGGTCTGACCGCACCGACCGGCCACGTCCTGCCGGTCCAGCGCTGGCAGAGCCGCGCCGGCCACGGCTGGTACTCCGAACACTGGCGGCTGCGGCGCGAGAAGCTCTTCCTGATCCCCGGCGATTCGCCCGTCGGCTTCCGTCTGCCGATGGCCTCGCTGCCCTGGATCCCGCCGAGTTCCTATCCTCACGTGGTCGAGCGGGACACCTTCGCCGAACGCCCCGATCTGCCCGATCCGGACGAACTCGCGCAGATCTACCGGCGCACCGGCCCGGCCGAGCGGGCGACCCAACGCTTCGTCGAGGAGATCGGTGCCGATCGGGTCCGCACCGCGCTGTCGATCGAACCGCGCGACGGCATCCTCGAAGTCTTCATGCCGCCGGTCGAGACCCTCGACGACTATCTCGAGCTCCTCGCCGCGATCGAGGCGACGGCCGAGGCCCATCGCCTGCCGGTCCACATCGAGGGCTACCCGCCGCCGTGGGATCCGCGGCTCGAGGTGATCAAGGTCACGCCAGATCCGGGGGTGATCGAGGTCAACGTCCAGCCGGCGCAGAGCTGGGACGAGTGCGTGGAGATCACCACGAAACTCTATCGGGAGGCCCGCGAGGCCCGGCTCGGCACCGAGAAGTTCATGATCGACGGCCGCCACACCGGCACCGGCGGCGGCAACCACGTGGTCGTCGGGGCCCGCTCGCCGATCGACAGTCCGTTCCTGCGCCGTCCCGATCTGTTGAAGAGCCTGGTGCTCTACTGGCAGCGCCATCCCTCGCTCAGCTATCTGTTCTCCGGCCTGTTCATCGGCCCGACCTCGCAGGCGCCGCGCATCGACGAGGCCCGCCACGACGCGCTCTACGAACTGGAGATCGCGATGGCCCAGGTGCCGGCACCGGGCGACGGCCCGGCCCCGCTGCCGTGGATGGTCGATCGCCTGTTCCGCAATCTGCTGGTCGACGTCTCCGGCAACACCCACCGCACCGAGATCTGCATCGACAAGCTCTATTCGCCGGACGGCCCGACCGGACGGCTCGGGCTGGTCGAGTTCCGCTCCTTCGAAATGCCGCCGGACGCCCGCATGTCGCTCGCCCAGCAGCTGCTGCTGCGGGCGCTGATCGCCTGGTTCTGGCGGGAGCCGCAGTCCGGCGACTTCGTCCGCTGGGGCACCGCGCTCGCCGACCGGTTCATGCTGCCGCATTTCGTCTGGGAGGACTTCGAAGGCGTGCTCGCCGATCTCGGCCGCGCCGGCTGGGCCTTCGATCCGCTGTGGTTCAAGGCCCAGTGGGAGTTCCGCTTCCCCTTCTACGGCAAGGTCGAGCACGGCGGCGTCGCGTTGGAGATCCGGCAGGCGCTGGAACCCTGGCACGTCACCGGCGAGGAGGGCGCGGTCGGCGGCACCGTGCGCTACGTCGATTCCTCGGTCGAGCGGCTGCAGATCCTGGCGACCGGGCTCGAACCGGCCCGCCACCTCGTCACCTGCAACGGCCGCCCGCTGCCGATGACCTCGACCGGCCGCTCCGGCGAGACCGTCGCCGGCGTCCGCTACAAAGCGTGGCAGCCGGCCTCCGGCATCCATCCGACGATCCCGGTCGACGCGCCGCTGACCTTCGACATCGTCGATCGCTGGACCCGGCGGTCGCTCGGCGGCTGCGTCTACCACGTCGCCCACCCGGGCGGACGCAACTACGAGACCTATCCGGTCAACTCCTACGAGGCCGAGGCACGCCGCCTCGCCCGCTTCGTCGAGCACGGCCACACGCCGGGAATCGTCGATCCGCCGCCGCCCGAACGCACCGGCGAGCATCCCCTGACCCTCGATCTGAGGCGCCCCGCGGCGCGCCTCTGACCACCGACGGAGACGCTCTTGTCGTCGATGCAGCTCGAACTGGCGATGCGCTGGGGCGGTGATGCCGACCCCGGCGTCGCCGCGCTGATCGGCCGTTATCGGGCCGTGCCGGGCGTCCACGACGAGATGATCGACCACGCCGGCCGGGTCCGGCCGCACTGGCGCCCGCTGCTCGCCGGGCTCGCCGCTCTCGGTCCGCGGGAGACAACCGCGCGGTTTTCCGGTGCCGACCGCTACCTCGCCGATTCCGGCGTCGTCTACCGGGTCTACGGCGAAGGCGGCGACGTCGACCGGCCCTGGCCGATCGCCCATCTGCCGACCGTCCTGCCGCACGACGACTGGACCCGGCTCGCCGAAGGCGTCGTCCAGCGCGCCCGGCTGTTCGAGGCGGTGATCGCCGACCTGACCGGCGAGGCCCGTCTGGTCGCCGACGGTGCGGTGCCCGCCGCGATCGTCGCCGGCAGCCCGGAGTTCCTGCGCCCGCTCGCCGGGATCGCACCGCCCGGCGGACGTCACCTCCACGTCTACGCCGCCGACGTCGGTCGAGCCCCCGACGGCCGCTGGTGGGTGCTCGCCGATCGCACCCAGGCACCGTCCGGGCTCGGCTACGCCATCGAGAACCGCATCGCCCTGTCGCGGGCCCTGCCCGAACTGTTCGACCGTCTCGGCGTCGAGCGGCTCGGCCCGTTCTTCCAGGCCCTGCGCACCGGCCTCGGCCGGACCGCCGAAGGCGAACCGGCGCGGGTCGCGCTGTTCACCCCCGGCCCGTGGAACGAGACCTATTTCGAACACGCCTTCCTCGCCCGCAGTCTCGGTTTCGAACTGGTCGAGGGCGGCGATCTCGTCGCGTCGGAGACCGGCGTGGCCCTGCGCACCATCGCCGGCCCCGAACCGATCGACGTCCTGTTGCGACGGGTCGACGCCGACTTCGTCGATCCGCTGGAACTCAACCCCGGTTCGCGGCTCGGCGTCCCCGGACTGCTCCAGGCGGTCCGGGCCGGCCGGGTCACCGTCGCCAATGCCCTCGGCTCCGGCCTCGTCGAAGCGCCGGCCCTGACCGGGTATCTGCCCGGATTGGCCCGCCGCCTGCTCGGCGAGGACCTGAACCTGCCCAACGTCGCCACCTGGTGGTGCGGCGAGCCCGCCGCCCGGGCGCATGTCGCCGCCGAACTCGACCGTCTGGCGCTGGTCCCCGCCTTCGGCCGCTCGTTGCCCGGCATCCTCGACAGCGCCGGCATCCTCGGGTCCCGCCTGAGCCCGGCCGAGCGCGACCGCTTCCTGGCCAAGCTCGAACGGCGCGGCGTCGACTTCGTCGGTCGCGAACCGCTGCGGCTGTCCACCGCACCGGTCTGGGAGAACGGCCGCCCGGTGCCGCGGCCGTACTCGATCCGCATCTTCGTCGCCCGGACCGCCGAAGGCTGGGTGGCGATGCCCGGCGGCCTCGCCCGCTTCTCCGAGCGCGAGGACGTCCGTTTCCTGTCGATGCAGCGCGGCGGCCGCTCCGGCGACGTCTGGGTGCTCGGTTCGGCGCCCGCGACACGGTCCGAAGCCCGTCTGCTGCCCGAGGCGAGCATCGCGACGATCCGCCGGGCCGACGGATCGCTGCCCGCCCGCGCCGCCGACAACCTCTACTGGTTCGGCCGCTATCTCGAGCGGACCGAAACGACCCTGCGCGCTCTGCGCCGGCTCGACCGCGACGGCGACGGGGTCGACGAGACCACCCCCGACCTCGCCCGCCGGATCGCCCGCCAACTGGTCGTCTGGGGTGCCGTCGCCGCCGAACCGGTTCCCGCCGACCTCGTCGGCGAAGCGCTGTGGGGGGCCGGCCCGGGCGCGGTGGCGAGCCTCGTCGGCGAGGTCCACCGCACCGCCGCGATCGTCCGCGACCGACTTTCGCCCGACGTCTGGCGACTGGTCGTCGCCTGTCGCGACCGGCTGCGCGATCCGGCACCGCATCGCCGCCGCGCCCCCTTCGCCGAGATCGAGGCGACGCTGGCGACGATCGCGGCGATCGTCGGCCACGCCGACGAGACCATGAGCCGCCGCGACGGCTGGCGCTTCCTCGATCTCGGCCGGCGCGTCGAACGGGCGATCGCCCTCTGTCGCGACGCCCGCCGGGTCGCCGCCGGCGCCGAGACCGGCGACGACGCCGATCTCGCCCTCGACCCGGCCGACGGCGGCCCGGCGTTGCGCCTTCGCCGCTATGCCGGCGTCTCGCGGCGCCTCTTCCTCGACCTGCTGCTCACCGACGAGGCCGATCCGCGCGCCGTCGCCTTCCAGATCGCCCGCATCCGCGAGCATCTCGCCGCGCTGCCGACCGGAGCCCCGACGATCCGCGGCATCCCCGCCGAAGATCTGGTCGCCGCGATCGCCGCCCGGCACGCCGAGACCTCCCCCGACCGGCTCGCCGTCGGACGGATCGACGCGACCGAGAGCGATCTGCTGGCGCTCTCCGATGCGGTCGCCCGCCGCTGGTTCACCGCGGTCGCTCCGGCCGCCGATTCCGCCGACGACGCCCCGATCGCGGTCGCCGCGGCGGCGGCGGGGGAGTGAACCGATGCGCTACGACATCCGTCACACCACCGTCTACGACTGGGGCGCCGACGTCCCGGCGGCCGATTGTCGGATCCGGCTGGAGCCGATCGACCGGCCCCGCCAGAGGGTCCTGGCCACCCGCCTGACGATCGATCCGTCCCCGGACCTCGTTCGCGAGGCGGCCGACTTCTTCGGCAACCGGGTGCTCGCCACCTCGTTCCGGCTGCCGCACCGACGGCTCGCCATCCGCGCGACCGCCACCGTCGAGGTCGATCCGCCGCCGGCCCTCGATCCCGATCCGACCCCGCCCTTCGAGACGATCCGCGAGCGCGCCACCACCGCCCGCGGTCTCGGACCCCACGACCCCGTCCAGTTTCTCTTTCCCAGCCGCTCGGTCGAGCTCTCTCCGAACGTCACCCGGTGGACCGCCGAGAGCTTTCCGTCGGGACGCACCATCCTCGCCGGCGCTCTCGATCTCACCCGCAGGATCCGGCGCGGCTTCGCCTACGCGCCGGGCACCACCGACGTCGCCACGCCGCTCGCCGTCGCCTTCGCCGAGCGGCGCGGCGTCTGCCAGGACTTCGCCCATGTGATGATCGCCGGGCTGCGCGGCCTCGGTCTGCCGGCGGCCTATGTCGGCGGCTATCTGCGCACCGTGCCGCCGCCTGGCGAGAAGCGTCTGGAAGGCGCCGACGCGATGCATGCCTGGGTCGAGGTGTGGTGCGGCGAGCCGATCGGCTGGCTCGGCTTCGACCCGACCAACGGCATCGTCGCCGCCGAGGACCACATCGTCGTCGCCGTCGGCCGCGACTATGCCGACGCCGCCCCGATCTCCGGCGTACTGGTCTCGGCCGGCGCCCAGACCCTGTCGGTCGCCGTCGACGTGATCGCCGACGCCGAGGTCGCCACGCCCGCCTGATCGCGATCTCGAATTGCCGGCCGAGTTCGGTCGGTCGGGCCGTACCGCACATGAAGTTCGGACGTGTCCGAACTTCATGTGCCCGGGTATCAGGCCTGCCGGACGATCACCGTCGTGCCGATCGGCACGCGCCGGTGCAGATCGATGATGTCGTGGTTGAGCAGCCGGACGCAGCCCGACGACACCGCTTCGCCGATCGAGGTCGGATCGTTGGTGCCGTGCAGCCGATAGAGCGTGTCGCGGTCGCCCTGGTAGAGATAGAGGGCGCGGGCGCCGAGCGGGTTCTCCGGCCCGCCGGGCATGCCGGCCGCCCATTTCGCGGCTTCCGGGTCGCGCAGCGTCATCTCGCGCGGCGGCGTCCAGGTCGGCCACACCGCCTTGCGCCGGATCGTCGCCTGCCCCGACCAGGCGAAGCCCTCGCGGCCGACGCCGACCCCGTAGCGCACCGCCCGTCCGCCTTCCAGAATCAGGAACAGCCGCCGTTCTCCCGGCGACACGACGATCGTTCCGGGCTGTTCGTAGCCCCGCCAGTCGACCACCTGCCTCAGATTGTCGGAATCGATCTCGGAGAGGTCGAGCGCCTCGAGCGGAAACCGTTCGTCGGGAAGCGGCCCGTAGATCGCCGCATAGGCGTTCTCGGTCGCCTTCACCCGGCGGGCGAGCCGTGGGTCGAGAGCCGCCATCGGCGGCGGCGCATAGCTCGGCGCACAGGCGGCGAGCGCCAGGGGCAGAGCGCCGATGAAGGCCCGCCGGCCGATCCCCCGCGCCGTCCCGATCCGCTCGTTCGTCTCGCCGTTCCCGACCGTCATCCGCTTCACCCTCCGCTTGCGGCCGGCGTCGCGCGCCGGCCCCGATTCGTCACCCCCCGGGAGCACCCCCGAGAGGTATTCCAGTCCGGGAGAAATGGGGCGAGAACGAGGACCGGGGAGGGCCGGCCGGCGGTAGGCGACTGCCGCGACCGCTTCTCGACATCAACAGCGCGTGAGGCCTCCGCGAGCCGCGGCGGCCGACCGCCACTCGCGCGGAAACGGTGACGACGCTTCTTCCGGTCAGAGCCGGCCGGCTTCGATGATCCGCTGCAGGAAGGCGCGGGTGCGCTCGTCGTGCGGATCGGAGAAGATCTGCGACGGCGGCCCCTCCTCGTGGACGACGCCGCCGTAGAGGAAGCAGACCTTGCTCGCCACTTCCTTGGCGAAGCCCATCTCGTGGGTGGCGAGCACCATCGTCATGCCCTCCTGGCGGAGGTCGCGGACGATGTCGAGCACTTCCGAGACCAGCTCGGGATCGAGCGCCGAGGTGATCTCGTCGAGCAGCAGCACGATCGGATCCATCGCCAGGGCGCGGACGATCGCCACCCGCTGCTGCTGACCGCCGGACAGCCGGTCGGGGAACTCGTCGGCCTTCTTGTCGAGCCGGATCCGGGCGAGCAGTTCCATCGCCCGTTCCCTGGCCTCCGCCCGGCTCTGGCCGAGCACCTTGATCGGCGCCGCCGTGATGTTCTCGACGACGCTCATGTGCGGAAACAGGTTGAAGCTCTGGAAGACGATGCCGACGTCGCGGCGCAGCGCGTCGAGATCGACGCCGGGACCGGAGACACGGTCGCCGTGCAGCCGGATCTCGCCGGAATCGATCGTCTCCAGCCCGTTGATGCACCTGAGCAGGGTCGACTTGCCGCAACCCGACGGGCCGATCAGACAGACGACCTGATGTTCCTCGACGTCGAGCGTGATCCCCTTGAGGACCGGCACCACGCCGCCGTAGCTCTTCTTGACGTCGCGGATTTCGACGAGGGCCATGGATCTGCGGTCTCCGAAAGGTCGAGGGACACGGGCGGGGCCGGGTTCAGCCGCCGGCCCGCATCCGCTTCTGGTCGCGCTCGATCAGCTTGTCGACGAGCCGGGCCTGCGGGATGGTGATCAGCACGAACAGCACCGCCACCGTCGTCACCGACGACAGATTGAAGTGGTTCGAGGCGATGATCTTGGCCTGATTGAAGGCATCGACGGTGCCGATCACGCTGACCAGCGCCGTGTCCTTCTGCAGGCTGATGAAGTCGTTGAGCAGCGGCGGGATGATCCGCCGCACCGCCTGCGGCACCACCACGAAGCGCAGCGTCTGGCCATGGCTGAAGCCGAGCGAGCGCGCCGCCGCGGTCTGGCTCCAGTGGACGCTCTCGATGCCGGAGCGGTAGACCTCCGAGACATAGGCGCCGTAGGTGAGGGTCAGCGCCAGGATCGCGAACATCGTCGGGGTCATGTCGCGCAGCACCGGCAGATCGGTGAGCGGCAGACCGAAGCCGACCAGATAGATCGCGATGATCGCCGGCAGGCCGCGGAACAGATCGACGTAGGCGGTGGCGATCAGCCGGATCGGCGCCCCCGCCCGGCCCGGAGCGAGCCGCGCGACCGCGATCAGCAACCCCCAGATCAGCACCAGAACCTCGGCGATCACGAAGATCTCGACGTTCACCCAGAACGCCTTGCCGACCAGATGGAAGGTTTCGAAGATCAGTCCGACGTCGAAGAAGGTGCGGCCGACCGCGATCTCGTTGGCGATCAGGAAGTGGCCGAAGGCCAGCACCATCAGCACCGCCACCGCATAGCCGATGGCGAGCTTCGCCTTCTCGCCCGCGTCGGCCGTCGCCGCGCGGGCATCGGCGAAATCCACTCTGGCGAGCCGTCGCGCCTTCAGCGCCGTCTCCAGACCCTTCACCGCCGGCACGAACAGGAACACCGCCGAGGCCGCCGCCGCATAGAGCCAGACGTCGGCCCAGGCGGTTTCCGCTTCGAGCTCACCGAGTGCGCCGCGCACCGCGCCGACCGTCAGGAACGCCGCACCGAGCACCGCCGCCGCCACCGCCACCGCGGTCACGGCCAGTCCGACGACGGATTTCGGCGGCGCCGGCATCCACTTGCGGGTGGGGCGCGGCGCCCGCGTTCGGTCGACCGTCGTCGCTTCCGAGGTGTCGTCCATCGTCGTCGTGGCTCGCTTCAGCGGTCCCCGCGGTCGGCGGGGCCGGAACGGTGGGATCGGCGCCGGATGCCGCGGCACCGGAAGACTCGACGCCGACCGACGACGGACGGCCGAGGCCGCCCGTCGCTCCGGCGGGAAGGTTCGTCGATCAGGGCTTGAAGTAGGGCAGCTTGGTCGGGTCGGCACCCCAGGTCGCCGCGAGATACTTGGCGGCGAGCTTCTTGGTGGTGCCGTCGGCGATCAGCGCGGCGAGCACCTTGTCGAGGGTCGCGACGTTGGCCGAGCCCTTCGGGAACAGGGCGCCGTACTGCTCACCGGTCTTGTACTGGCCGATGACGATCATCTTGCCCTTCGACTCGGACGCCTGACCGAGCACGATCGCGGTGTCGGTCATCGCGACGTCGATCTGGTTGGCCATCAGCGCGGTGAACATCGCCGGCGTGTCGGCGAACACCTTGGCCGGGGTCTTGGGCTTCAGCGTGTCGGTGACGAAGTCGGCGCCGGTGGTGCCCTGCTGGACGCCGATCCGGAGGCCCTTGATGTCGCCGCTCTCGTACTTCTTGCCCTTCTTGGTCAGGATGCCGACGTCGGAATCGAAGTAGGGCACCGAGAAGGCGACCACTTCCTTGCGCTTGTCGGTGATCGAGATCTGCGACAGGGCGACGTCGTAGTCCTTGGTCTGGCCGGCGACCAGAGCGTCGAAGTCGACGTTCTTGATCACCACCTTGTCGAGGCCGACCCGCCAGGCGATGTTGGCGGCGAGGCAATACTCGTAGCCGTCCTTGATCGTGTCCGGCGTGTCGCCGTTGTTCCAGCCGGGCGCCGGCAGGTTGGTCTCGTAGGTGAGCTGACCGGCGATCGCCGGTTGAATCGAGAACTCGCCCTTCTTGCCCGTCATCTCGCAGTTGCCGATCTTGTCGGCGGCGCTGGCGACGAACGAAAGGGACGCTGCGGCCGTGAACGCGGCGAGCGCGACGCCGAAACGGAACTTCGACGATGAGAACATGGAGGTGAGCCTCTTGTGGCGAAGCGACATGAAAAACCGCGGCTCCGGCGTGGCCGGACCCGTACCGTCATGTTAACGCCGTTTTCGCCCGTGGGAACCGGTAAAAATCCCTGACCTGCACAGAAAAGGTCGGAAGGATTTTCCTCTCCCTCCTTTTGCTCAACTCTTGGGCACTCTCCCTCGTCTGACGTCGGCGAGGATTTCCCTCGCGGCGTTGTGGCCCGGGGCACCGGTCACGCCGCCGCCGGGGTGCGTCCCTGAGCCGCACATGTAGAGACCCGGGATCGGCGCCCGGTAATCGGCGTGGCCGAGCGCCGGCCGGGCCGAGAAGATCTGGTCGAGCCCGAGACAGCCGTGGAAGATGTCGCCGCCGACGAGACCGAACTCGTCTTCGAGCTTCGCCGGCGACAGGATCTGCCGACCGATCACCGAGGCGCGGAAGCCCGGCGCCATCCGGTCGACGGTGTCGATCATCACGTCGGCGACCTCGTCCTCGACCTCCGCCCAGGACCGGCCGTCCGGCAGGCTCGGCGCGACGTGCTGACAGAACAGGCTGGCGACGTGGCGCCCTTCCGGTGCCAGGGTCGGATCGAGGGTCGAGGGGATCAGCATCTCGACGATCGGCGCCTTCGACCAGCCGGTCTGCCGGGCGTCGAAATAGGCCTTCTCCATGTAGGCGAGGCTCGGCGCGACGACGATGCCGGCGGTGTGGTGGTCGCCGGGCTCGCGGCCGGGACGACAGGCGAAGCTCGGCAGCTCGGAGAGCGCCACGTTCATCCGGAAGGTGCCCGAGCCCGACCGCCACGAGGCGATCCGCGCGCGGAAGTCGGCGGGGAGTTCACCGGGATCGACCAGCTTCTCGAACAGCAGCTTCGGATGGACGTTGGACACCACCAGCCGCGCCCGGATCGCCTCGCCGGCCTCGGTGACCACGCCGACCGCCCGCCCCTTCTCGACGATCACCTCGGAAACCCCACAGCCGGTGCGGATCTCGGCGCCGCGCGACGCCGCCGAGCGGGCCATCGCCTGCGACACCGCGCCCATGCCGCCGATCGCGTGGCCCCAGATGCCGCGGGTGCCGTTCACCTCGCCGAAGCAGTGGTGCAGCAGGATGTAGGCCGAGCCCGCCGCATAGGGGCTGGCGTAGTTGCCGACCACCCCGTCGAAGCCGAAGATCGCCTTGATCGGATCGCTCTCGAACCACTGGTCGAGATAGTCGCCGGCCGAGCGGGTGAAGATCTCCAGGAGATCGCGCTGGCCTTCGAGGTCGAGCTTGCGGAAGCGGTTGCCGAGCCGTGCCGCCGACAGCGCCTCCGGCAGCAGCGCCATCAGGCCGCGGCCGGTCACCACGTTCGGCGGGGTCTCCAAGACCACGTCGCGGATCACGTCGGCCATCCGCTCCAGTCGGTCGCCGTAGGCGTCGAGCCGCTCGGCGTCACGCGTCGAGAAGCCCGCCAGTGACGCCTTGGTCCGGCCGGGTCCGACCTCGAGTGCCCGACCGTCGGGAAGCGGCAGGAAGTTCGACATCTTCCGCTCGACCACCGTCAGGCCGTGGCCGGCGAGATCGAGATCGCGGATCACCTTCGGATTGAGCAGCGACACCGTGTAGGCGCAGACCGAATTGCGGAAACCGGGATGGAACTCCTCGGTCACCGCCGCACCGCCGACCACGCCGCGGCGTTCCAGCACGGTCACCTTCAGCCCGGCCGCCGCCAGATAGGCCGCCGTCACCAGCCCGTTGTGGCCGGCCCCGATCACGATCACGTCCCGCATCGGCCGCGCTCTCCTCCGTTCGCAAGACCGGAGAGATCGGACCGTCTTATCGTACGACTGTCAAGCAAGGAATTGCGCGGCACGTCGCCGTGCGGGTTTCTCCCGAGGCGTCGACCACCGATCCGGCGGCCGGCGAAGTCGCCCGGGAAGCCGCCGACCCGAGCGCCGTCGTCTCGCCCGCCTCGGCTCTGCCGAAGAGATGAAACGCCCCGCGCTCGATCTCAGCAGATCCGCGGCAGTTGTTCGCCGGCCAGCCAGTCGACGATCCGACCGCCGCCGAAGGCCGTGGTCATCTGGACGAAGAAGCGGTCGTCCTCGATCACCTCGCCGATCGCCACCGCCCGGATCCCGTTCGGATCGGCGCGCATCGCGGCCAAGACCGCCTCGGCCCGCTCCGCCGCCACCACCGCCACCAGTTTGCCCTCGTTGGCGACGTTCAGGGGATCGAGCCCGAGCAATTCGCAGGCCGCGGCGACCTGCGGGGCGACCGGCACGTCGTCTTCGCGGATGCGGATGCCGACCTTCGACTGGTGGGCGATCTCGTTCAGCGTCGCGGCGAGCCCGCCGCGGGTCGGATCGCGCATCAACCGCAGCCCGGTGCCGCCGGCCGCCACCATCGCAGCGGTCAGCCGATGGAGAGCCGCCGAATCCGAGACCACCGCCGTCTCGAAGCCGAGATTCTCGCGGCTCGCCATGATCGCCACGCCGTGATCGCCGATCGAGCCGGAGAGCAGGACGACATCGCCGGGTTTCGCCCGGTCGCCGCCGAGTTCGATCCCCGGCGGCACGATACCGATGCCGGTGGTGGTGATGAAGACGCCGTCGGCCTTGCCGCGTTCGACCACCTTGGTGTCGCCGGTGACGATCGCCACCCCCGCTTCGCGGGCCGCCCGCCCCATGCTCTCGGCGATCCGCTTGAGATCGGCGAGCGGGAAGCCCTCCTCGATCACGAAGGTCGCGGCGAGATGCAGCGGCACCGCACCGCCGACCGCGACGTCGTTGATCGTGCCGTGCACCGACAGCGCACCGATGTCGCCGCCGGGGAAGAACAACGGGGTGATCACGTGGGCGTCGGTCGCCATCACCATCCGCGCGCCCGGCGGAAGGTCGACCCGGAACGCCGCCTGATCGTTGCCCTGCGCCAGCCATTCGTTGGAGAAGGCGTCGCGGAAGATCTCGTCGATCAGCTGCGCCGAAGCCCGTCCGCCGGCGCCGTGGCTCATGTCGACCCGGCCGCCCGCGACGTCGAGCCGACGCCGACGCAGCCGCGGTTCGCCGTGTTCGCCGCTCATGCCGCGCCTCCTCGGGTGGTGGCCGCCCGCCGCGCGCGATCGCGGAAGCGCCCGTAGGTCCAGTGCGCCGCGCAGGCGCCTTCGGACGAGACCATGCAGCTGCCCATCGGCGTCTCCGGCGAACACACCGTGCCGAACAGCCGGCAGTCGGCGGGCAGCTTGGCGCCGGTCAGGATCAGCCCGCATTCGCAGGCCGGATTGTCCTTCGCCGCGCTCGGCGGAATCGTGAATCGCCGCTCGGCGTCGAACCGGGCGTATTTTTCCCGGAGCTTCAGCGCCGAATGCGGGATCGAGCCGAGGCCGCGCCACTCGAAGGCGTCGCGCAACTCGAAGATCTCGTCGACCAGCTCGATCGCGGCACGGTTGCCCTCCGGCACCACCGCTCGGACATACTGGTTCTCGACCTCGGTCCGCCCCTCGTTGACCTGGCGCACCAGCATCAGCACCGACTGCATCACGTCGAGCGGTTCGAAGCCGGAGACGACGATGCGCTGGCCGAACTCGGTGGCGAAGACCTCGTAGGGCTTCCAGCCGATCACCACGCTGACGTGGGCCGGGCCGATGAAGCCTTCGAGCGCCACCGGCGGCAGCCTGCCGGTCTTCGGCGCCTCGAGGATCGCCCGGATCGCCGAAGGGGTCAGCACGTGGTTCGAAAACACCGAGAAGTTGGCGAGCCCCCTGGCCTCGGCCGCTCTGATCGCCAGGGCGGTCGGCGGCGTCGTGGTCTCGAACCCGATGGCGAGAAACACCACTTCGCGGTCCGGCTCGGCCTCGGCGATCCGCAGCGCGTCGAGCGTCGAATAGACCATCCGGACGTCGCAGCCCTCGGCCTTCGCCCGGATCAGGCTCGAGCCGCCCGAGGCCGGCACCCGCATCAGATCGGCATAGGTGCAGAGCGTCACCTTCGGATGGCGGGCCAGCCCGATCGCCTCGTCGATCCGGCCGACCGGCAGGACGCAGACCGGACAGCCCGGCCCGTGGATCAGCCGGACGTTCTCCGGCAGCAGATCCTCGAGCCCGTAGCGCGAGATCGCATGGGTGTGGCCGCCGCAGAACTCCATGAAGCGATAGAGCCGTGCCGGATCGGCCTCGCGGGCGATGGTCGCCGCGATCGACCGGGCGAGCGCCCCGTTTCGGTATTCGTCGACGTGTTTCACGCGTGGGCTCCGGCTTCGGCGAGCAGCGCCAGCGTCCGCTCGGCCTCCGCCGCGTCGATCCTGGTCAGCGCATAGCCGACGTGGACGACGACGTAGTCGCCGACCGCGACGTTCGGGACCAGCGCCGTCGAGATTTCCTTGAGGACGCCGTCGAGGCCGACCTTGGCCATGCCGTCGGGCAGGAGTTCGTGGACGAGCGCAGGGATCGCGAGACACATGAGGATCGGTTCCTGGAAGAGCGGAAGGGGTGCATGCAGGCGCCCGGGTCGTTCAGACAGATAGCGCAGCCGGGGCGTCGCGCAAATGCGGGCCGGCCCCGATGGCGAAGGCCCGTGCCATCGCCGCCTGGCCGAGCGACAGGCCGCCGTCGCCGGCCGGCACCCGTGACGCGAGGAGCGGCCGGAACCCCCGGGCGGAAAGCCCCTCGACCAGCCCTTCCGCCAACACCCGGTTGATCATGCAGCCGCCGCCGAGCCCGATCGCCTCGCCCGGCCGCGCCAGCCCCGCCGCCCAGTCGACGAGCCCGTCGATCAGCACGCCGTGGAACAGCTCGGCGCCGGCGCGGGCGTCGAGCTCGCCCTCGGCCAATCGAACGAGCAGCGGATCGAACGACAGCACGCCGCCCTCGACCCGGTGCAGACCGGCGCCGCGGACCGGCGTTCCGACCAGCGCTTCGAGTTCCATCGCCGCCTGCGCCTCGTGGTCCTGGACGCGCCGCACCCCGAGCAGGCCGGCGACCGCGTCGTAGAGGCGGCCGAGCGCCGTCGTCGTCGCGGTCTCGCGGCCCGTCCCGAGCCGGGCCGCAACCGCCTCGGCGAGCGGCGGCGGATCGGCGAGGAGCACCGTCCGCCGGTCGAGCCGACCGACCCGAGCGAGCGCGGCGAGCGCCATCCGCCACGGCTCGCGCGCCGCCCGATCGCCGCCGGGAAGCGCCAGCGGCGCCAGATGGCCGAGCCGGACCCAGTCGGCGCCGTCGACCCGCATCGCCTCGCCGCCCCAAGCCGACCCGTCGTCGCCGTGGCCGATGCCGTCGAGGGCGAGGCCGAGGAACGGGCCGTCGATCCCGTGCTCGGCGGCGAGCGCCGCGACATGGGCGGCGTGGTGCTGGACCGCGACCACCGGCACCCCGTAGCCGCCGGCGAACATCGAGGTCCGGAAATCCGGGTGGAGATCGCAGGCGACCAGCTCCGGCCGGACGTCGAGGAGCTCGACGAGATGCGCCGCCGTCTCCTGCCAGAAACGGGCGGTCTCGGCGGTGTCGAGATCGCCGACGTGTTGCGAGACGAAGGCCTCGCGCCCGCGGGTGACGCAGACCGTGGTCTTCAGAAAGGCCCCGGTCGCCAACACCGGCGGGCCGTCGCGGCCGAGATCGATCGGTTCGGGTACGTACCCGCGCGAACGCCGGACGAAGGCCGGAGCTCCGGCGATCACGCAGGCGACGCTGTCGTCGGCGCGGATCACGATCGGTCGGTCGTGGCCGACGATCAGATCGGCGATGCCGGAGAGCCGCCGCCGCGCGTCGTCGTCGTCGACCACCAGCGGCTCGCCGCCCGGGTTGGCACTGGTCGCGACGATCACGAAGGGGTTCGGACCGGCCGGCTCGGCCCGGTCGAAGGGACCGCCGGCGGCCTCCCGGAAGATCAGATGATGGAGCGGCGCATGCGCCCGCATCACCCCGAGCCGGGTCAGACGAGGCGCGACCGATGCCGCCACCGCCCCCGGTTTCGCGTCCATCACCACGATCGGCGCGGCGACCGAGGAGAACAGCGCCCGTTCCGCGTCGCCGGCCTCGACGACGAGATCGAGCGAGAGGGCATCGGCGACCATCACCGCGAACGGCTTGGCGTCGCGGTTCTTGCGCCGCCGTAGCTCCCGGACCGCCGCCTCGTTCGTCGCGTCGCAGACCAGATGAAACCCGCCGATCCCCTTCAGGGCGACGATCTTCCCGGCCCGGACGCCGGCGACGATCTCGCGGACCGGGTGGGTCAGCCGCGGTCCGCAGACCGGGCAGGCGATCGGCTCGGCATGGAACCGGCGATTCGTCGGATCGCGATAGTCGGCGTCGCAGGCCGCGCACATCGGAAAGCCGGCCATCGCCGTCTGCGGCCGATCGTAGGGGAGCCGGCGGGTGATCGTGTAGCGCGGCCCGCAATGGGTACAGTTGACGAACGGGTAGAGATGGAAACGACCGGCCGGATCGAACAGGTCGGCGAGGCAGGCCGGACAGGTCGCCGCATCCGCCGGTACCCGGGTGGTCACCCGTCCGCCGCGGCTCTCGACGATCCGGAAGCCCGCTTCGCCGGTCGGCTCGAGCGGCGTCGCGGTGATCCGGTCGAACCGGGCGAGCGGCGGGCGCTCCGCCTCGATCCGTGCGGTGAAGGCATCGACCGCCGCGCCCTCGACCTCGATCGTCACCCCGTCGCCGTCGTTGAGGACGAAGCCGGCGAGCCCCAGCCGGGCGGCGAGCCCGTGGACGAACGGCCGCATCCCGACGCCCTGGACCGCGCCGCGCACCTCGAGCCGCAGCCGCCGGACGGACGTCGGCCCATCGCCGGAGACCTCGTGCGATCCCGTCACGTCGCGCGACCACCGCCGGAGGAGAGCCGCAGATCGTCCACTTCGCCCGCCCTCCGTTGCGACGGCCGTTCGGCCACCGATGTCCGCCGATCGCCGCGGACCACCGCGGCGCAGCCATATCACGGTGCGACGGTCCGACCCAACCCACCGGCGGAAACGTCCGCCACCGGTCCGCCCGGAAGCTCGGCGACGTCCGCCGCGGCTTCGAACCGCACGTCGAAACCGACGCAGGGGTCGTGCAGTGCGGCGATCCGGGTCGCCCGGATCCGTCCGTCCTCGCCCGGCGGGAAACGGTTGGCGGCGAGCGCCCGGGCGAGCGGTCCTTCGGTGTGGAAGTTCCATTCGGTCGGCGCCAGGACCACATGGGCGAGGATCCGCCCGGCACCGTCGATCCGGGTCAGATGGTGGAGGCGACCGCGCGGGCTCTCCACCGCCGCCCAGCCGACGCCCGGCGCCATCAGACCGCCGCTCGCCCAACCGGCCATCCGGCGCCGCCGCTCCGGAGCCGAGGCCGCGATCAGCGCCCCCGCCTCGGCGATCTCGGCCAAGCGATCGATGATTCGCGCCCGGCCGTCGGCGATCGTGCCGGTCGACCGGCCGCGGGCCGTCGATCCGGTCTCCGGCCGCCGGCCGGGCAGGCTCGGCCGGGCCGCGAAGCCGACCGGATCGGCGGTCAGCGCCGCGATCACCGCCGCGTCGTCGTCCGGCCCGAGCCCGTCGACCGCCGGAAACGCCCCGGCATCGTCGTCGCCGACCGAAGCCACCAGCGCCGCCGCCCAGGATCCGATCGGGGGGACCGTCGGCCCCGCCTCGCGCGCCTCGAGCCCGAGCCGGGCGAGCCCTTCGAGAATCGCCTGCACCGCCGCGTCCCGGGCCGCTCCGGTCTCGAAGGCCGAGATGCCGCGCACCGTGGCCAGCACCCGGCGCAGTTCGGCGAGCACCGTCCCGTCGATCGTCTCCAGCGCCGGAGCGAGGCCGCGCGCGGTGAACACCGAGCGGAGCTGTTCGCCGAGCCGCTCGGCGGCGAGCCCGATCAGCGCTTCGTCGGACGGACCGTCGAAACCGCCTTCGCCCGCGAAACGGATCGCCACCTTCGCCGCCACCGCATGGGCGCAGCCGCACAGCGCGTGCAGCCGCTGCGCGAGCCCGGGCACCTCCGCCGCCGACCGGCCGACGAACACCGCGGACGAAACCGACGTCGGTCGGGTCGACCCGATGGTCACGGCTTCGACCGCCCGGCCCCGCGGATCACCGTCCGGCGGCGCCAGGGCGACGACGATCTCGATCCCGCCGGGCGAGAACGGTGCGGTCACCGACACGGCTTCGCCTCCTCTCGCCGGACGGCGGCGCGATGCACCCGGTGACCGGCGACGGTACGGCGGCGGGCTCCGCCCCGACCGTCGGGACCGGCCGGTTCAGCCTCGTTCACCACCGCCTCCCGTTCCGAGCGCCAGGAACTTCTCGCGCGGCGTGTCGCAGACCGGGCAACACCAGTCGTCCGGCAGCTCGGCGAAGGCGGTGCCCGGCGGGATCTGCCGGGCGGCATCGCCGCGCGCCGGGTCGTAGATCGCTCCGCAGACCGCGCATTCCATCCGTGTCTCCTTCGGCAGATGCCGAAAGCCGTCGTCGACGTCGAACGCCGTCATCGCGAACGGACCTCCCGATCTCGTGGACACGTGACCCGAGGCGTCCCGGTCGTCGACCGGTGCGCGCCCCGTCTCTCGCGGACGGTCGTCGCCCGCCAGAAGGACGAGCATCGCCCCATCGCGAATCCGGAATCAATCGGACTTGCGGACGAGACGCCGTCCGTCTCTCTCGACGCGACGAAAGACGGCGGCCGCCCCTCTCGGGATCGGCCGCCGCCGTTTCGTGTCGCGGGGTGAGAAACCGTCGCGGTCAGTTGATCGAGAAATCGGAGCGGGTGGCGACGATGTGTGCGCCGGTGATCTCGTCGCCGATCGCCCGCGCCACCTGGAAGTCGGAGAAGACCTCCTTCGGCGTGAACGTGTCCGACCGACGTCCGAGCGCGTCGTAGGCGATCACGTCGTAGCACGGCGACCCGTCGTCCGCCGATGCGAAGGCGATTTCGACGTGACCCGAGCGGGCCGACTTGACCCACACGCCCGCGTCCAACTGAACCCAGTTCGGGCCCTGAGAGTGGAAGCTGTTCATGTTGGCGAATCTCGCGATGTTGAACCAAAGTCGTAGGTCTCACATTTTTGCGGCAAAATCAAGCACAACGATAAGTCGTTGATTCGTACTGTCGAACGATGATCCACGGTTGTCACCCGGCGAGCGGCAGGTTGCTGCTCGCCCGGAACGTCGACCGGAGTACAATGCTGTGTTTCCGTGGCGGCATACGCTTGTTGAACGAGGCTTCGACGATACCTCCTCTGAGACCGATCGGGGAATGGAAAAGTTTTACAGGATTTCCTCAAGTCGTTCTCATTGCATGCGTATTCGTCCCGATATCGCGGGTGGCGAGCGGCGGCGGGCGCGGAGGACGGGACCGTCGGCCCGACGGGACGTCCACCGTCGTGCGCCCGTGACGTCGACGGCGATTGTCCGACGATCGGCAGATGGTATGGTCGGCCACGCGGTTCGAACGACGGGGAGAGACGCGATGTTCCGGTGGGGTGTTCTGTCGACGGCCAAGATCGGTCGCGAACTGGTGATCCCGGCGATTCAGGATTCCGAGAACGGGGTTCTCACCGCCGTCGCCTCCCGAGGATTCGCCCCGGCCCGCGCCCTCGCCGACCGGTTCGGCGCGCCGCTCGCCTTCGGCTCCTACGAGGAGCTGCTCGCCAGCGACGCGATCGACGGTGTCTACATACCGCTTCCGACCTCCGCGCACGTCGAATGGGCGGTGAAGGCCGCCGATGCCGGCAAGCACGTGCTGGTCGAGAAACCGCTGGCGCTGAAGGCCGACGACATCGCCCCGGTGATCGCCGCCCGCGACCGCAACCGGGTGCTGATCTCGGAAGCCTTCATGGTCACCTATTCGCCGATCTGGGCGAAGGTGCGCGAGTTGCTGGCGTCGGGGGCGATCGGCCGGCTGCGCCACGTCCAGGGCGCCTTCAGCTACTTCAACCGCGACGCCGCCAACATGCGCAACCGCCCCGAACTCGGCGGCGGCGGCCTGCCCGACATCGGCGTCTATCCGACGGTCACCACCCGGTTCGCCACCGGCGCCGAGCCGATCCGCGTCCAGGCCGACCTGGAGCGCGATCCCGCCTTCGGAACCGACGTCTACGCCAGTATCCGAGCCGATTTCGGCGGCTTCGAACTCTCCTTCTACGTCGCCACCCAGCTCGCCGCCCGCCAGATCATGGTGTTCCACGGCGACCGCGGCTACATCGAGGTGAAGGCGCCGTTCAACGCCAACCGTTGGGGGCCGGAGGAGATCGAAGTGACCGACGCCGGCCACGCCACCTCGACCGTCTTCCGTTTTCCCGACAACCGGCAATACAAGCGCGAGGTCGAAGCCTTCGTCACGGCCGCGACCGGCGGGACGGCCGAAGTGTTCACGCTCGAGAATTCGGTGCTCAACCAGAAACTGATCGACGCGGTCTACCGCGCCGCGGCCCGCGACGGCGGTTGGGAGCCGGTCTGAACCCGGGTCCGGTCCGCACCGTCCGCCCGGTGATCTCCATCGAAGCCCGTGACGATCGGAACGGCCGATCGCCCCGACACAACGAACGGCAGGGAATGATCCGCCTCTCCTCGCGTTTCCACGCCCGCGTCACCCGTCACGACACGGCCGTCGGCCTGTCGAATCTGTTCTTCGGCGACGGTGAGTTCCGGGTGCCGATGGTTCCCGAGCCGATCGGCAGTGGCGTCACCCTGGAGGTCGACGCCCGCGACGTCTCGGTCGCCCTGTCGCGACCGATGGACGTGTCGATCACCAACCGCTTTCCCGGCACGATCGTCGAGATCGAACGGCTCGACGCGCCCTATGCGCGGGTCACCTTCGACCTCGGATCGAACCGCCTGCACGCCCTGGTCACCTGGGAATCGGTCGACCGGCTGGCACTCGAGCCCGGCCTCCGGGCCTGGGCGATGATCAAATCCGTGGCGATCGCGGGCGCGAAGATCTCGGAAGATCCGGCCGGGGCGCCACCTCCGCCGGAACCTCGGGCCTGGCCACGGGCGAAAACCCCGGATCGGCCGAAGCGCTGAGCTCGGCGAGCGCCGCCGCCGAGGCCGCCATCGACCGCCGTTCGATCGAACGATAGAGCGCGACGAGGCGTTCACCGAACGGCGTCGGCTCGGCTCCCGCTCCCCGACGTCCCGGGAAGGTGGCGATCACCCGGGTCTCGAAGGTGCGGTTCAGCGCGTCGACCATCAGCCAGGTCTTGCGATAGGAATGCCCCGAGATCCGGCTGGCGCCGAGGATCGATCGGGTCGAGCGGATCGTCTCGATCAACGCGACGTCCTCGGCCGCGAGCCGCCCGCCGTTCGGCAGATGCACTTCGATCGAGAGGTGCGGTTCCCTCGCAGGGCGTTCGACGTCGCTCATCCCGCATCTCCTCCCGGTGTCGGCCTCGTGTCTCCGTCGGGATATAGCACGCGCGGTGGCGGACCACTACGCCCGCGGCGTCGACCGACCCCGGTCGCCTCGGACCAGCGCGGTGTGGAGATCGACGAATCCGACCGCCCGGTGATGGATCGACCGGTCCCTATCGGCTTCGCCGACCGGTGCCAACATCCAGTCCCAGCTCTCGTCGGGCGGAGGCAGGCCGACGCCTTCGAGCAGATCCCAGCGGTCGAGCACGGTGCCGTCGGTGGCCACTTCGATGCCTTCGACGTCGGTCAGCAGGCAGACCCGGGCGGCGAAGCGGCGCAGTCCTTCGAGATGCCCCTCGACGATCCGCCGGCCGAGATCGGGAAACCGCATCCGCGGCAGTCCCCCGCCGACGGCCAGCCGCTCGACCGGCTGCAGCGGCAGCTGGCTGAGACAGTTGGCCGAGATCACCAGATCGATCGACCCGTCGGCCCGCAGACGGCCGAGCGGATCGCCGATGCCGGTGGCCCGACCGAGCAGCAGATCGGTGGTTCCGGTGATGTCGAGCGACAGCAGTTCGACGTTCGCGTGGGCCCGGGCCCGGATCCGCGCCGGCCAGAGATGGACCACGTCGACCAGGAGCACCTTCTCGAACGATTCCGCGAGAAGATCGAGCGGGACGTCGCGGATCAGCCCCGAGCCGAGCACCACGCAGGTCCGACGGCGCAGGAGTTCGCCGACCGATCGGGCCACCACCGCGTGGCATCGCTTCTCGTGCGGCGTCCACGCCGACCGGCAGCGCCGTGCGCGCGACCACAGCGACACCGCCGCGGTGAGATGGCCGGTGCGCCGCGCATCGAGCGAAGCGGGAGTCGCGAGCCAGGTCAGAACTTCGACGAGCATCACCCTCCTCCCCACCCGAATCGATTGCGCCGATCATCGATCCGCAGACGGTAGCCGCCGCGACCCGCGGAGGATACCGCGGAAACGGCGCGTCTTCTCCGACCATCGCCCGATGACGTGGCGTCGGAAGGCGATCCGCATCGTGCGGCGAGGCTCCCACCCCTGTCGAGGCGACGGCGGGCGCACCATGTGATAAGCCCGGCCGGCGGCACCGCCGGCGCCGACGCCACCCGATCCGACACCGGAACCCACCATGACCGAGCCCGAGACCACCACTCCCCTCTCCCCTCCGCCGCAGGTCGGCTGGGCGAAGCTCGTGCTCGAGCTCGGCCCGCTCGGAGTCTTCTTCGCGGTCAATGCGGCGACCAGCAAGACCCATGGTCTCTATCCGGCGACCGCCGCCTTCATGGTGGCGACGCTGGTCGCCCTGGTGCTGTCCTGGCGTCTGTTGAAGCGGGTGCCGGTGATGCCGCTGGTGTCCGGCGTGGTGGTTCTGGTATTCGGCTCGCTGACCCTGATCCTGCAGGACGAGCTGTTCATCAAACTGAAGCCGACCATCGTCAATTCGTTGTTCGGCACCGTGTTGCTCGGTGGCCTGCTGTTCGGTCGATCGCTGCTCGGCGTCGTCTTCGACAGCGTCTTCGATCTCGACGCGGCCGGCTGGCGGGCCCTGACGCTGCGCTGGGGCATCTTTTTCTTCGCGCTCGCCGCGGTCAACGAAGTGGTCTGGCGCAATTTCTCGACCGACACCTGGGTGTGGTTCAAGGTCTTCGGCATCATGCCGCTGACCTTCGTCTTCGCGCTGTCGCAGGTGCCGCTGATCCAGCGTCATTCGATCGACCGCGGCGACGGCGCCTGACGGCACCCCCGGCGGCCACACCCGCTCAGGCCTTCGACAGGACGAGCTTCAGCGCGAAGGCCGAGAACAGTCCGGCGCAGGCGACGTCGAGAGCGCGGGCCAGCCGCCGCGACCGGCGGAAGGTTCCCGCCACCTTCTCCGCCCCGAGGATCAGGACGACGCAGATCGGCGCGCCGATCACCCCGTAGAGTCCGCCGAGGACGGCGATCCGAGCGGTGGCGTGCGGATCGCCGGGATCGACGAACTGCGGCAGGAAGGTCACGAAGAACACCACGATCTTCGGATTGAGCAGGTTGACCCCGAGCCCGGCGAGAAACGCCCGGTACGGCGGCGTCGGTGCCGCCGGCCCCGCCCCGGCCTCCGCCGCGAGAGCCGAACCG
>CALFRR010000135.1 GCA_937919435.1 uncultured Alphaproteobacteria bacterium
CACGGCGAGTGCCGCGGCCGTGATGCCGGTCGAAGCGGCTCCGGTCGCGGCTCCGGCTCCGGAAGCCGACCGGTCGCTGTGGAAGCGGATCAACCCGTTCTGAGGCCGAGGACGGCCGTATCCCGATGTTTCGAAAGGCCGCTCCGGAAGGCTCCGTGTGCGGCCTTTTTCGTGCCTCGGGCCGGTCGGGTCGGCGGTGGCGGGCCGCCGGCGGCAGAACGGCGGGTCGTGGCGGGTCGGTGACGTGGTCGCGGGGCGGTCCGGTCGGCGAGAGTCGGGTCCTGCCGCGAGGGAGACGACGATGCTCGTACAGACGCTGAGACTTCAGAAGGGTTGGACGCAGGAGCAACTGGCGCTGGTCTCGGGCGTCGGCGTGCGGACGATCCAGAGGATCGAGCGGGGGCACACCGCCTCCGACGAGACGCTCAAATCCCTGGCGGCGGCCTTCGATCTCGATTTTCAGGCCCTGAAGGAGCCGCAGCCGATGACCAATGCCAGCGAAACCGCCGTTCTTCCCGACGCCCGCCGGGCGGACGAACTGATCGCCTTCGACCACGTCCGCCGGATCCGGCGGTTCTGGTACCAACTCCTCGCCTGGGCGCTGGTGGTGCCGACCCTCGCGGCGGTGAACCTCGTCCGGTCGCCGGAAGTCCTGTGGTTCCTGTTCCCGGCCGGCTTCTGGGGGATGGCACTGGCGGTGACCGCGCTCCGCCTCTTCCTGCGCTGGCCGTTCGGTGCGGAGTGGGAACGCCGGCAGGTGGAGAAGTATCTCGGCCGGTCGCTCTGATGCCGGCTCATGACGTTCGGACTCGTCCGAACGTCATCAGCGGTACGGCCTACCGGCCGACGCCCGTTCGGGCTCGCCTTCGTTCGCGGCGTTTCGAAGGGGTCGAAACGTCGTGAACTCGGTATGACGTCCCGACGCGAAACGAAACGGCCGCCCGGGGGAGCCCCCGGGCGGCCGTTCGTCGTTCGCTCCGCGTGCCACGCCTCAGACGAAGGCGCCGTGGCAGTGCTTGTACTTCTTGCCGGATCCGCAGGGGCAGGGGGCGTTGCGCGACGGCTGGCCCCAGGTCGAGGGATCGTTCGGATCGACCGCGGTCGCCTGCGGCCGGTCGGAGACCGGGGCGGCGAGGGTCGGAGCCGGCGCTTCCTCGGCCGGCGGCGCCAGTTCGACCCGCATCATCTGCGAGGTGACCGAGCGGCGCAGCGACGACAGGAGACCCTCGAACAGAGTGAAGGCCTCGGTCTTGTACTCGTTCAGCGGATCGCGCTGGGCGTAGCCGCGGAAGCCGATCACCTGGCGCAGGTGGTCGAGGGTGACGAGATGTTCGCGCCACAGGGCGTCGAGGGTCTGCAGCAGGATCGCCTTCTCGACGTAGCGCATCGTCTCTTCGCCGAAGCGGGCGCGCTTGTCGGCCATGATCGCGTCGGTCGCCTCGGTGATCCGGTGGATCACCTCCTCTTCGGCGATGCCTTCTTCCTTGGCCCAGGCCTCGACCGCCAGATCCATGCCGAGGATGCCGGCGACCTCGGTGTGCAGGCCGGCGACGTCCCACTGCTCGGGATAGGCGTTCTCGGGGATGTGGTGTTTGACCACCTCGTGGACGACGTCGTTGCGCATCGCGGCGATCGTCTCGGAGACGTCCTCGCCGGTCATCAGGTCGACGCGCTGCTCGAACACCACCTTGCGCTGGTCGTTCATCACGTTGTCGAACTTGAGGATGTTCTTGCGCAGGTCGAAGTTGCGGGCCTCGACCTTCTGCTGGGCCTTCTCCAGCGCCTTGTTGATCCAGGGATGGACGATCGCCTCGTCCTCCTTGAGACCGAGCTTCTGCAGCATGCCGTCCATCCGGTCGGTGCCGAAGATGCGCATCAGGTCGTCCTGGAGCGACAGGAAGAACTTCGAATGGCCGGGATCGCCCTGGCGACCGGAACGGCCGCGCAGCTGGTTGTCGATGCGGCGGCTCTCGTGGCGCTCGGTGCCGAGCACGTAGAGCCCGCCGGCGGCCAGCGCCTTCTCCTTCAGCACACCGACGGCCGAGCGGATCTCGGCGGCGGCGGCGTCGCGCTCGGGCCCCTCGGGCTGCCCGGAGAGCTCGTAGCGGATGCGCATGTCGGGATTGCCGCCGAGCTGGATGTCGGTGCCGCGGCCCGCCATGTTGGTGGCGATGGTGATGGCACTCGGCAGACCCGCCTGGGCGACGATCACCGCTTCCTGCTCGTGGTAGCGGGCGTTCAGCACGGTGAACACCTTCTCGCCTTCGGCGCCCTTGTAGAGGGTGGCGAGGGCGCCCGGCTCGGTCAGGTCGATCTGACGGAAGCCCTCGGCCTTCAGATGGTCGGCGAGCAGCTCCGACTTCTCGATCGAGGTGGTGCCGACCAGGATCGGCTGGCCGCGCTCGTGGCAGTCCTTCACCAGACGGATGATCGCGCGGTACTTCTCTTCCGCCGTCCGGTAGACCTCGTCGTCCTCGTCGACGCGGGAGACCGGCATGTTGGTCGGGATGTCGATCACCTCGAGGCCGTAGATGTCGAGGAACTCGTCGGCCTCGGTCAGCGCCGTGCCGGTCATGCCGGCGAGCTTCTCGTACATGCGGAAGTAGTTCTGGAAGGTGATCGAGGCGAGCGTCTGGTTCTCGGGCTGGATCGGCTGACGTTCCTTGGCCTCGAGCGCCTGATGCAGGCCTTCCGAATAGCGCCGGCCGGGCATCATGCGGCCGGTGAACTCGTCGATGATGACGACTTCGCCGCCCTTGACGATGTAGTCGCGGTCGCGCTGGAACAGGGTGTGGGCGCGCAGCGCCTGATTGACGTGGTGGACGACGGTGACGTTCTCGACGTCGTAGAGGCCGTCGCCCTTCAGGAGACCGGCGGCGCCGAGCGCCTTCTCGATCTTCTCCATGCCGACCTCGGTGAAGGAGGCGGTGCGCTGCTTCTCGTCGACCTCGTAGTCCTCCTTGGCCTTGAGGCCGGGGATGAAGCGGTCGATGGTGTTGTAGAGATCGGAGCGGTCGTCGAGCGGGCCGGAGATGATCAGCGGCGTGCGCGCCTCGTCGATCAGGATACTGTCGACCTCGTCGACGATCGCGTAGGCGTGGCCGCGCTGGACCATCTGCACGAAGTCGTACTTCATGTTGTCGCGCAGGTAGTCGAAGCCGAGCTCGTTGTTGGTGCCGTAGGTGACGTCGCAGGCGTAGGCTTCCTTGCGCTCCTCGTCGGTCATGCCGTGGACGATGACGCCGGTGGTGAGGCCCAGGAAGCGGTAGATCTGGCCCATCCACTCCGAGTCGCGCTTGGCGAGATAGTCGTTGACGGTGACGACGTGGACGCCCTTGGCCGGCAGCGCGTTCAGATAGACGGCGAGGGTGGCGACCAGGGTCTTGCCTTCGCCGGTCTTCATCTCGGCGATCTTGCCCTCGTGGAGGACCATGCCGCCGATCATCTGGACGTCGTAGTGGCGCTGGCCGATCACCCGTTTGGCCGCCTCGCGGACGGTGGCGAAGGCGGGGACCAGCAGGTCGTCGAGAGGGGTGCCGTTCGCCAGTTGCTCGCGGAAGAGAACGGTGCGGTGGGCGAGGTCCTCGTCGGAGAGGGCGGCGACCTCCGGTTCGAGCGCCGCGATCTCCTGGACGCGCGGGCGATAGGCCTTGACCTTGCGGTCGTTGGCGGAACCGAAGAGCTTCTTGGCGAGCGTTCCGAGGCCGATCATCGAGGCCCTTCCTCACAGCGGTGCGGTGGTGGGACGTCGTCTCGCGTCCGCGGGGACGCGGACACTGCGGCGGACGGCGGTTCGACCCGGCGCCGTCCCGCCGCGGCGGCTTCGATCCTCATGGAGGCGATCCGACGACGAAGAGATGACACGGGAGGCCGATCCGAAACGCGACCGCCTCGACGGAGACGCGCGACCACCGGCGCACGTCCCTTCGACCGCGGTACGGGCACCGCGGTGGCTCGGTTCAG
>CALFRR010000136.1 GCA_937919435.1 uncultured Alphaproteobacteria bacterium
AAGCAGGCGATGCGAACGGGTCTGGGGCTCGAAGCCGAGATCAACCTGATGGCGGTGTTCGACCGGAAGAACTATTTCTATCCGGATCTGCCGCAGGGCTATCAGATCTCGCAGTACAAGAGCCCGATCGTCGGCGAGGGGCTGATCCGTCTCGACATGGACGGCGGTGAAGTGGTCGAGGTCGGGGTCGAGCGGCTGCATCTCGAGCAGGACGCCGGCAAGTCGATCCACGACCAGTCGCCGGTCCACACCTTCGTCGACCTGAACCGCTCGGGCGTGGCCCTGATGGAGATCGTGTCGAAGCCGGACATGCGCTCGGCCGACGAGGCCAAGGCCTATGTCGCCAAGCTCCGCACCATCCTGCGCTATCTCGGCACCTGCGACGGCGACATGGAGAAGGGCAACCTCCGGGCCGACGTCAACGTTTCGGTGCGCCGCCCCGGCGGTGCGCTCGGCACCCGCTGCGAGATCAAGAACGTCAACTCGATCCGCTTCATCGGCCAGGCGATCGAGTACGAGGCGCGCCGTCAGATCGGCATCCTCGAGGACGGCGGTTCGATCGACCAGGAGACCCGGCTGTTCGATCCCGGCAAGGGCGAGACCCGGTCGATGCGGTCGAAGGAGGAGGCGCACGACTATCGCTACTTCCCCGATCCGGACCTCCTGCCGCTGGAATTCGACCAGCCCTACGTCGACGCTCTGAAGGCGGCGCTGCCGGAGCTTCCCGACGCCAAGAAGGCGCGGTTCATCGCCGACTACGGGGTCACGCCCTACGACGCGATGGTACTGACGCTGGAGCGGGCCTCGGCCGACTACTACGAAGAGGTGGCCCGGGGCCGCGACGCCAAGCTCGCCGCCAACTGGGTGATCAACGAGCTGTTCGGCCGGCTGAACAAGGAGAGCCTGTCGATCGAACAGAGCCCGGTGTCCGCCGCGCAGCTCGGCGGCATCGTCGACCTGATCGTCGACGGCACCATCTCCGGCAAGATCGCCAAGGATCTGTTCGAGATCGTCTTCACCGAGGGCGGCGATCCGCGCGAGGTGGTCGAGAAGCGCGGCATGAAGCAGGTCACCGATACGAGCGCGATCGAGAAGGCGGTCGAGGCGGTGATGGCGGCCAATCCCGACAAGGTCGAGCAGATCAAGGCGAAGCCGACGATGGCCGGCTGGTTCGTCGGTCAGGTGATGAAGCAGACCGGCGGCAAGGCCAATCCGCAGGCGGTCAACGCCATCCTCAAGGAGAAGCTCGGGTTGGAGTGAGGCCCGAGACGGCCGGCGCGTCGCGCCCGGCGGCTCTCCGTGCTCCTTCGACGGCGCGTCACCGGTCTCCGGCGGCGCGCCGTCTGCGTCTGCGATCCCCGGGCGCGGCTGCCGCAGCGCGGTAGTGGCCTGCCGTAACTCTTTCTTTCCTAAGTTCCGCGACACTCCCGCCCTGTGACGGTGGCCCTCCCGGCCCAGCGTGTGAGTGATCCATGGATCTTGCCACCTTCCTCGGCATCGGCGGCGGTTTCGGCGTGCTGGTGCTCGCCGTGTTCATGGAAGGCTCCAAGCTCTCCATGTTCATGGATCTGCTCGCCACCAACGTGGTGGTGATCGGCGCGCTCGTCACCACGATGGCCCGCTTCACCCTCAAGGGCTTCTTCTCCGCCTTCACCTCGGGCCTCAAGGCGGTCGCCTTCGACCACCACGTCTCCGCCCGCGAGATGATCGAGAAGATCGCCGAACTCGCCGACATCGTCCGCAAACAGGGGCCGCTCGGGCTCGAAGCGGTCGAGATCGAGGACGAGTTCCTGGCCAAGGGCATGCGGATGATCGCCGACGGCTTCGACCTGCACATCATCCGCGAGACGCTCGAGCGCGAACGCGATCTGCAGATCGAACGGCTGGAGGACGCCCACAAGCTGTTCAACTTCATGGGCAACGCGGCGCCGGGCATGGGCATGGTCGGCACCATCATCGGCCTCGTGTCGATGTTCTCCCACATGGACGACCCGAAGAAGATCGGCCCCGGCATGGCCGTCGCCCTGCTCACCACCCTCTACGGCGCGGTCGTCGCCAACGTCGTCGCCCTGCCGATCGCCGACAAGCTGCAGATCAAGGCCGGCCACGAGAACGTCAACTTCACGCTGATCCTCGACGGCGTGCTGATGATCCGCGAGAACAAGAGCCCCGCGGTGATCCGCGACATGCTCATCTCCTACCTGCCCAACAAGCATCGCGCCGCGCTCGAAGAAGCCGCGTGAACCGGGGAGGGGAGGACGCATGGCGAAGAAGAAGGGTCATGGCGGCGGCGGCGGACACGGTGGTGCCTGGGTCATCACCTTCGCCGACCTGATGGCCCTGCTGATGGCCTTCTTCGTCATGCTGCTCGCCTCGGCCAATCAGGACAAGCAGAAGCTCGCCGATGCCGCCGGCTCGCTGAAGGATGCCTTCGGCGTCCAGCCGATTCCACGCTCCGCCGGCATGATCGAGCGCGATGGCCTGCCGGTGCGCCGCTATCTGAAGGACGCTTCGCCGGTCGACAAGAAGCTCGACGCGGAGACCTCGCAGCTCTCCAACGACAAGCGGTCGAAGCAGGGACCGGAGCAGAACACCCACGACTTCGAACAGGCGCGCGAAGAGAAGCCGCGTCAGTTCCTCACCGCCGCCGCCTCGCTCCGGCAGGCGCTGCAGGACATGCCGGAGATCACCGAGGTCTCCAAGCACGTCATCTTCGAAGAGACCGACGAGGGGCTGAACATCCGGATCGTCGATCAGGACGGCCGCTCGATGTTCCCGGAAGGGGGCAAGCAGCCCTACGAGTTCACCCGCGCGATCCTCGCCAAGCTCGCGCCGCCGCTCGCCCGGATGCCGCACCGTCTGAGGGTCACCGGCCACACCGCCGGGTCCAGCCGGTGGGGCGGCGCCGGGTCGTCGCCCTGGGATCTGTCGTCGGGCCGCGCGGTGGCGGTCGAGGAGATCCTCGCCGGCTACGGCGTGCCCGCCGATCGCTTCGATTCGGTGGTCGGCAAGGCCGATACCGATCCCCTGTTCCCGAACGAGCCGATGCTCGCCGCCAACCGGCGCATCGACATCCTGCTCGTCCACGAGGCACCGCCGCTGCCACCCAAGCCGATCAACTGATCGGGCCGTCGATCCTCACGAGACAGGAGTGCCGCCCTTGTCGGATGCCGTCGTCTTCCGCGAGGCGCGCCCGGACGATCTCGCTACGCTGGTCGCGATCTTCGCCGCCGATGAACTCGGCGGACACCCGGACACCACCGATCCGGCGGCCGTGCCGCTCTACGAGGCGGCTCTGGCCGAGATCCTGGCGAGCGGCCGCGATCGGCTGATCGTCGGCGAGATCGACGGGCGGCCGGTCGCCACCGGCCAGATCGCGATCCTCAGGAGCCTGCCGCACCGCGGGCGGCGGCATGCGCTGATCGAGGCGGTACAGGTGGCTCCGGATCGGCGCGGCGAGGGGATCGGGGCGGCGCTGATCGCCCGGCTGATCGAGATCGCGAGGGACGAAGGGGCGGGGGTGGTCGAACTGACCTCGAACCTCCGGCGGGTGGACGCCCACCGCTTCTACGAGCGGCTCGGCTTCGCCAAGAGTCATTTCGGTTTCAAACTGGCCCTCGACTGACCGGGCGGGATCTGTCGCGGTCGTGATCGAGAACGCCGCTCCCCGCCCTTTATCGGCGGTGCGGGAGGGACCATCTTCGCTGCGAGGCGTGGTGACGGGGAGATCCACTCCACCGCCGGAACCGCGCGCCGCACGAAGAAGGTCTCGCCGATGAGCGTCACGCAGACGAAGCCGATCCGCCTCCACTACTGGCCGACGCCGAACGGCTGGAAGATCACCATCCTGCTCGAGGAACTCGGCGTTCCCTACGACGTGATCCCGGTCGACATCGGCAAGGGCGCCCAGTTCGAGCCGGCGTTCCTGGCGATCTCGCCGAACAACAAGATGCCGGCGATCGTCGATCCGGAAGGGCCGGACGGCGAACCGATCTCGGTGTTCGAATCGGGAGCGATCATGCTCTACCTCGCCCGCAAGTTCGGCCGCTTCCTGCCGGCCGACGAGCGCGGCCGGGTCGAGGTCGAACAGTGGCTGATGTGGCAGATGGGCGGGTTCGGGCCGATGCTCGGCCAGAACCATCACTTCTCGCACTATGCGCCGGAGAAGATCCCCTACGCCATCGATCGCTATCGCAACGAGACCCACCGTCTCTACGGGGTGCTCGACAAGCGGCTGGCGACCCGCGACTTCGTCGCCGGCGACTATTCGATCGCCGACATGGCGATCGTCGGTTGGGCCAAGCTCTGGGAGCGCCAGGGCATCGACAAGGCGGAGTTCCCGCATTTTTCGGCGTGGCTCGATCGGGTGATGGCGCGCCCGGCGGTGACGCGCGGCCTGGCGGTGGCCGGCGAACTGCGCAAGGACATCGCCACCGACGACGAAGCCAAGAAGGTCCTGTTCGGACAGCGGGCCCGCTGACGATCTCGGGCGGTTCTCGCGAACCGCTCCGATGAAATCGCACCCGTGTTCGGGAATCGCGGTGAACGAAGTGTTGCCGCGATTCCCGACTCGCCAGGGTGCTCGGCCTGAAAACAAAGCAGAATTCGGAGTGTCTGTGTGAATCGGAGGTTAAGTAAACCTCTCGTTTCCATTCTGTTTGTCTTCGATTAAGTATTGCATTTAACTCGTGTTTTATCGATCGGAACGAGAATTCTCTTCAAGGAGACCGGGCGTTCGGCTCAGCCGATCCGGTGGTTCGACCAAGTATTCGTGGGGGACCGTCATGGCTCGTTTCGAAATCGGCAGTGCCGAATACGCTTTCATCGGATCGCAGGCGATGACCGGCGACGTTCTGTTCCAGCTCGGCATCGATCATTCGGTCGGCCGGCGCGGGCCGGCGGACATGGTCACCGCCCACATGTGGTTCAACCTCGCCGCCCAGCAGGGCAACAGCGATGCGATCCGGCTGCGCCGCGAGATCTCGCAGGAGATGTCGGCGACCGACATCGCCGAGGCGCAGCGCCGGGCCCGCGAGTGGCTGATGCGCCATTGACGCGGGACCGGTGGTCGCGGGGACGTCCGTCGACCGCCCGCGACGACGCGGCGCGAGGAGGCCGCGATCGTCCGCCGGGTCGGGCGAACCGCGCCAAACCGGTGGTCCGCGCCGACGCGCACGGCGCGGATCGGCGCCCCTGACCATCCCCGACGATCGTGTGAAACGCGCCGCACCGCGCAATTCCGACCAGCGGGAACGCGCTGCGGGTCTTGACCGGTGCTTCCGACGGCTCCATTCAGAGTGGCCGAAGAGAACGGGATCGGCGATATCGCAATCCACGGTATCGCCGAAATGCTCCGTACGCTCTGCGGTCGTCCAGAGACGACGATCCCCCCGCTGCGGATGAGACCCTCCGGTTTCTCCGCCGAGGGGGTTCGGCGTGTCCGGGACGGCTCTTCGGGGTCGCGGACGATGTCGGGCGGACGAGCGGGTCCGTCGGCGTCGACGGCGACCGATCGGAACCCGGTCCGGAGGCGGTGACCCGCTCGACCGGCGGAACCCGGAACGGCGGAACCCATGCAGGTCGTCATCGTCGAATCCCCGGCCAAGGCCAAGACCATCAACAAGTACCTCGGATCCGGTTACGAGGTGCTCGCCTCGTACGGCCACGTCCGCGATCTGCCCGCCAAGGACGGTTCGGTACGGCCGGACGACGACTTCGCGATGGATTGGGAAGTCGACGGCAAGTCCGCCAAGCGGCTCGCCGACATCGCCCGTGCGGTCAAGGCCTCCGACAAGGTCATCCTCGCCACCGACCCGGATCGCGAGGGCGAGGCGATCTCCTGGCACGTGCTGCAGGTGCTGAGGGAGAAGAAGGCGCTGAAGGGCCAGCCGGTCGAACGGGTGGTGTTCAACGCGATCACCAAACAGTCGGTGCTCGAGGCGATGAAGAAGCCGCGGGCGATCGACGAGGCTCTGGTCGACGCCTACATGGCGCGCCGGGCGCTCGACTATCTGGTCGGCTTCAACCTGTCTCCGGTGCTGTGGCGCAAGCTGCCCGGCGCCCGCTCGGCGGGACGGGTGCAGTCGGTGGCGCTCCGGCTGGTGTGCGACCGCGAGCACGAGATCGAGATCTTCGTGCCGCAGGAATACTGGTCGATCGTCGCCCGGCTGGCGACGCCGAAGGGCGAGGAGTTCGACGCTCGGGTGGTCGGGTTCGAGGGCAAGAAGCTCTCCCGGCTCGACATCGCCACCGGCGGCGAGGCCGAGCGGATCCGGGTCGCGCTCGAGAAGGCGGCGATCTCGGTCGTCTCGGTCGAGTCGAAGCCGGTCCGGCGCAATCCGTTCCCGCCCTTCACCACTTCGACGCTGCAGCAGTCGGCGAGCTATGCGCTCGGCTTCTCCGCCCAGCGGACGATGCAGGTGGCGCAACGCCTCTACGAAGGCGTCGAGATCGGCGGCGAGACGGTCGGCCTGATCACCTACATGCGAACCGACGGCGTCGACATCGCGCCGGAGGCGATCACCGGCATCCGCAAGGTGATCTCGGAGGATTTCGGCGGTCCCTATCTGCCGGACGCGCCGCGCAAGTACACCGCAAAGGCGAAGAACGCCCAGGAGGCGCACGAGGCGATCCGCCCGACCGACCTGTCGCGCCGGCCGAAGGACGTGGCGCGCTATCTCGAGCCGGAACAGGCCAAGCTCTACGAACTGGTCTGGAAACGCACGGTGGCGAGCCAGATGGAATCGGCGGTGCTCGACCGCACCACCGTCGACATCGCGGCGCTGGCCGGGTCGGACCGGGTCGACCTGCGCGCCACCGGCTCGGTGGTCCGGTTCGACGGCTTCCTGAGGCTCCATTCGGAAGGCCGCGACGACGAGGAGGACGAGGAGTCGAAGCGTCTGCCGGCGATCGCCGAGCGCGACACCCTGGCCCGCCGCAAGGTCTCCGTCGACCAGCACTTCACCGAACCGCCGCCGCGCTTCACCGAAGCGACGCTGGTCAAGAAGATGGAAGAGCTCGGCATCGGCCGTCCCTCCACCTATGCCGCGACCCTGCAGGTGCTGCGCGACCGTGACTACGTCACCCTCGACAAGCGCCGGTTGATCCCGCAGGACAAGGGACGCCTCGTCACGGCGTTCCTGGAGAGCTTCTTCCGCCGCTACGTCGAATACGACTTCACCGCCGATCTCGAGGAGAGCCTCGACAAGATCTCGGCGGACGAGGCGCGGTGGAAGGACGTGCTCCGCGCCTTCTGGGTCGAGTTCTCGAACGCCATCGAGCAGACCCGGGAACTCCGGGTGACCGACGTGATCGACGCGCTCGACGCGCTGCTCGGGGCTCACGTCTTCCCGCCGCGGGCCGACGGCGGCGATCCGCGCGCCTGCCCGTCGTGCGGGGCGGGACGGCTCAGCCTGAAGCTCGGCCGGTTCGGCTCGTTCATCGGCTGCTCCAACTATCCGGAGTGCCGTTTCACCCGCCAGATGGTGGCCAACGGCGTCGACGGCGAGGCCGGCGAGGGGATGAGCGCCGACGGTACCAAGGTGCTCGGCGTCGATCCGGACAGCGGTCTGGAAGTGTCGCTGCGCTCCGGCCGGTTCGGCCCCTACGTGCAGCTCGGCGACGGCGAGAAGCCGAAGCGCTCGTCGCTGCCGAAGGGCTGGTCGGCGGGAGATCTCGACCTCGAGAAGGCCTGTCGGCTGCTGTCGCTGCCGCGCGAGGTCGGCATCCATCCGGAAACCGGCAAGCCGATCACCGCCGGGCTCGGCCGGTTCGGGCCGTTCGTGCTGCACGACGGCACCTACGCCAACCTGCCCGGCATCGACGAGGTGTTCGACGTCGGCATCAACCGGGCCGTCGCCCTGATCGCCGAGAAGAAGGAAGGCCGGGCGGGCCGCGGCCGGGGGACGCCGGCGGCGCTGAAGGAACTCGGTGAGCACCCGACCCTCGGCGGACCGGTCACGGTGCGCGACGGCCGCTACGGACCCTACGTCAATCACGGCAAGGTGAACGCGACGCTGCCCAAGGGGATGGATCCGCAGACGGTGACCGCGGAGATCGCGGTGGCGCTGCTGGCCGAGCGGGCGGCGAAGTCTCCGACCAAACCGGCCCGGCCGACCCGCGCGGCGAGCGCGGCGAAGACCCGCAAGCCGGCGGTCGCCGACGATTCGGCGGGGTCGCCGCTGCCGGCGGCGGCGCCCGTGAAGGCGTCGAAATCGACGGCGGCGCGCAAGCCGGCGGCGAAGGCCGGCGCGACCGCGGCGAAGACGTCGAAGACCACGAAGGCCGCCGCGGCGCCGGCCAAGACGGCCAAGGCGTCGACTTCGAGCCGCAAACGCGAGAGCTGACTCGAGACCCTCGTTTCCCCGAAATCCACCGGCACTCCGCCCGCCCCTCCGGCGGGCGGAATCGTTTCCGCATCAAGGTTTTATGAGGTTTCCGACGAGACACGGAGAGTTCGTTGTAACATCTATGAAACACGGAAACGATTTGGAAAGGGAATTGCCCTAGCGTCACGGCCTCATGAGATCGTTCTCGGTCGGCGTGACGGTCGGCCCTCCGGGGGGGGCAGAAGCTTGCATTTTCTGAGACGGATTCTGGCTCTGGCGTCTCGCCGGGCGATCAGGTCGCACGGCGATCTCTGGCGTTACGTCGCTCGGATGACGAGTTACATCGTCGTGATGGCGGTCGCGATCTCGATCGGCCAGACCTGGGCGGCGAGCCCCGAACGGATGCTGTGGGCGACGGCGGTCACGGCGCTCGCGGCGGCGGTGATGGCTGTTCCGATCACCTGGGAATTCGGCCGGATGTATCTCGACCTCTGGGAGGCCACCCAGTCGTTGAAGGACCTCGCCAAGACCGATCAGCAGACCGGCCTGCTCAACAACCGCAGCTTCATCGAAGCCACCCAGGAGCGCCTCGCCGCCGGACGGCGGACGGCACTGCTGCTCGGCGACCTCGATCGGTTCAAGGCGATCAACGACCGTTACGGCCATCTCGCCGGCGATGCGGTGATCGCCGCGGTCGGCGAACGGCTGCGCGGCCTGTTCGGCACCGGCGCGATCGTCGGACGGATGGGCGGCGAGGAGTTCGCCGTGGTGATCGACTGCCCGTTCCGCGAGCCGGAGATCGCACGCGTCCATCTCGCGTCCTACGCCGAAGAGATGCGCCGACGCATCGCGGATCTGTGTTTCTTCGCCGATGCCGGCATCATCCGGCCGACGATCTCGATCGGCGTCGCCTGCGGCGAACCGGGCGAGGGCTTCTCGCCGCTCTATGCGCGAGCCGACCGGGCGCTCTATCTCGCCAAGGCGGCGGGGCGCGACCGGGTGGTCGACGAGTTCGTGTTCGCGGCCGGTGGGCCGGCGGACGCCGCATCGGCCGAGAACGCGACCGTCGGCGATGTGGGGGCAGCCGAGGACGCGACCGCGGTTCCGCCGCCCGTCGCGGTGATCGACGGGGCCGCCGGTCCGGTCCGCCGCAGCGCCTGATCGGGCCGCCTCGTTCCCCCGGGGGCGACAGCGGCCGGCGGACGGTCTATCGTGACGGTCCGATCCCCCGCTTTCCGGACCCCGCCTTGCCGAGACGCGCCCCACCTTCCGAAGATCTTCCCGACGCTCCGACCCGTGTCGTCCGTCTCGGCGCGACGCTGCCGAGTCGTGACGATCTCCTGGCGTGGCTCGCCCGGCATCCCGGCGCCGCCGGCAAGCGCGACGTGGCGCGCGCCTTCGGCATCACCGGTTCGGGCAAGATCGCACTGAAGCACATGTTGAAGAGCCTCGAGGCGGAAGGTCTCGTCGAGAAGCACCGCCGCCGTCTGGCGCCCGCCGGGATGCTCACCCAGGTGTTCGTTGCGGAAGCGACCGGACGTGACGGCGACGGCGACCTCCTCGCTTCGCCGGAGGACTGGGACGCGGAGGATCGCGGGCCGAAGCCGGTGGTGCTGATCCTCGACGAGCCGAAGAGCCGGCGCACCGGGCCGCGGCCCCCTCAGGCGGGGATCGGTGATCGATTGCTGGTCAAGCTCGTCGAGACCGAGATCGACCTGCCGAAGGGCGTCACCCACGCCGCCCGGGTGGTGCGGGTGCTCGACCGCCGTCCGGCGGCGGCGCTCGGCGTCGTCCGGCTGGTCGAGGGCGGGGCACGGCTGGCGCCGGTCGACAAGAAGTCGCGCGAGATGACCGTCTCCGAGCACGATCTCGGTGGGGCGAAGGACGGCGATCTGGTCGCCGTCGATCTGGTCTCGGCGGGCGGTCGCCTCGGACTGCCGCGGGCCAGGGTGCGCGAGGTGATCGGTTCGCTCGCCTCGGAGCGGGCGGTGTCGGAGATCGCGCTGCACGTCCACGGGATCCCGCACGTGTTTCCGGCCGGCGTTCTGCAGGAGGCGGAAGCGGTGCGCTCGATCGGCCTCGGCCGGCGCGAGGACTGGCGCGACCTGCCGCTGGTCACCATCGATCCGCCCGACGCCAAGGATCACGACGACGCGGTCCATGCGACGCCCGACGTCGATCCCGACAATCCGGGCGGCTTCGTCGTCACCGTCGCGATCGCCGACGTCGGCCACTACGTGCGTCCCGGTTCGGCGCTCGACCGGGAGGCGTTGAAGCGCGGCAATTCGGTCTACTTCCCCGATCGGGTGGTGCCGATGCTGCCGGAGACGATCTCAAACGACCTCTGCTCGCTGAAGGAGAAGGTCGACCGGCCGGCGCTCGCGGTGAAGATGCGGTTCTCCGCCTCGGGGCGGAAGCTCGCCCATTCCTTCCACCGCATCGTGATGCGGTCGGCCGCCAAGCTCGCCTACCAGCAGGCGCAGGCGGCGATCGACGGACGGCCGGACGCCGCGACCGACGTCCTCCTCGACGGCGTCCTGAAGCCGCTGTGGGCCGCCTACGCGGTGTTGAAGAAGGGGCGGGACGCACGCGAGCCGCTCGACCTCGATCTGCCCGAACGCAAGATCCTGCTGAAGCCCGACGGAACCGTCGACAGGGTGGTGGTGCCGGAACGCCTCGACGCGCACAAGCTGATCGAGGAGTTCATGATCCAGGCGAACGTCGCCGCGGCGGAGGAGCTGGAGAAGCATCGGGTGCCGCTGCTCTACCGGATCCACGACGCGCCGTCGGAGGAGAAGGTCACGGCGCTGAAGGAGTTCCTGTCGACCCTCGACGTGAAGCTCGGCCAGCGCGGCGGGATGAAGCCGGCGATGTTCAACGCCATCCTCGCCCGTTTCGTCGACCTGCCGCAGGCGCAACTGGTCAACGAGGTGGTGCTGCGCTCGCAGGCCCAGGCCGAGTACAACCCGGTCAACATCGGCCATTTCGGCCTGCATCTCAGGCGCTATGCCCACTTCACCTCGCCGATCCGGCGCTATGCCGACCTCGTCGTGCATCGCGGTCTGATCCGGGCGCTGCGGCTCGGCGACGACGGGCTTCCGGAGGCGCTCGACCATCGGCTCGATGCGATCGGAGCGGAGATCTCGTCGGCGGAGCGGCGGGCGATGGCGGCGGAGCGCGAGACCATCGACCGGCTGATCGCCCGGTGGCTCGCCGATCGGGTCGGGGCGACCTTCTCGGCGAAGATATCGGGCGTCACCAAGTCGGGCCTGTTCGTCCGGCTCGCCGAGACCGGTGCCGACGGTTTCGTGCCGGTGTCGACGATCGGAGCGGACTACTGGGTCTACGACGCGATCGGCCATGCGATGGTCGGCAGCCGGACCGGCGAGGTCCACCGGCTCGGCGACGCGGTCGAGGTGCGGCTGGTCGAGGCGCAGCCGTTCGCCGGCGCCCTGCGCTTCGAGTTGCTCAGCGAGGGCAGCCGGGAGCGCGGGATCGGCCGCAAGCGGCTCGCCGGACTGATGGCGAAACAGGTGCGCGGCGCCCCCAAACGCGGCCGAAAGGGGCCGCCCGGGCGGCGCTGACGAGACGATCGGCAATTCGGAACCGAGGCGGAGTGTGGTGATGCTGAAGATCTGGGGGCGGAACAATTCCGTCAACGTCAAGAAGGTGCTGTGGGCGGCCGAGGAACTCGGTCTCGCCTACGAGCGGATCGACGCCGGCGGCGCCTTCGGGCGGGTCGACACGCCGGAGTATCTGGCGATGAACCCGAACGGGCTGGTGCCGGTGCTCCAGGACGGCGACCTCACCCTGTTCGAATCGAACACCATCGTGCGCTACCTCGCCGCCCGCGACGCCGGCCCCCTGTGGATCGCCGACGCCGGACGCCGGGCGAGCGCCGAGAAGTGGATGGACTGGACGACCTCCTTCGCCGCGCCGTTCCGCGAGGTGATCTTCGGCCTGGTCCGCACGCCACCGGAGAAGCGCGATCTCGCCGCGATCGAGAAGGGGCGGGTCGCCTGCGCCCGGCTGTTCGGCATCGCCGACGGCGCGCTGGCGCAGAGCCCGTGGCTCTCCGGGGCGAATTTCGGCATCGCCGACATCGCGCTCGGCCCGTTCGCCTACGTCTGGAACGAGATCGCCATCGAGCGGCCGGCCCATCCGGCACTGGCCGACTGGTACGCGCGGCTGGCGGCCCGGCCGGCCTGGCAGAAGGTGATCGCCATCGGCGTTTCCTGACGCACCACGAGAAGCGGGGAGGGAGGCCTTGCGGATCGCACACGACGGTGGCGGCTGGGGCGGCGGATCCGAAGGGGGACCGCCGTCGCCGCCGGAGCCGGAACCCGATCTCGAAAAGCGGCCGCTCGGGCCGGCGCTGCGCCGTGGTCTGCACGGCCTGTGCCCGGCCTGCGGGGAAGGGGCGATGTTCGAAGGGCATCTGAAGGTGGTGCCGGCCTGTGAAGTGTGCGGGGAGGAGCTGTTCCATCACCGCGCCGACGACCTGCCGCCCTACCTGACCATCCTGGTGGTCGGCCACGTGGTGGTCGCGGCGCTGCTGTTCGTCGAACGCACCCTCTATCTCGATCCGCTGACCGAGGCGGCGTTGTTCCTGCCGGGGACCGCGCTGTTCGCGATCTGGGTGCTGAAGCCGATCAAGGGGGCGGTGGTCGGCCTGCAGTGGGCCCTGCGGATGCACGGCTTCGGCCGGCGGCGGACGACGGAGGCGTCGCCACCGCCCGCGGTCGGCGAGGACGCGCCGTGAGGAGCCCGGCCGAGATCCTCGCCGAGCTCGATGCGCTCGACCGCCCGGCCGGCGGGCCGGCGCTGGTGCCGCGCGATGCGGCGACGCTGATCGTCCTCGACCGGTCGCCGGGCGAGGTCCGGATGCTGATGGGCCGGCGGCATCGCCGCCACAGGTTCATGCCGGGGGCGCTGGTGTTTCCGGGCGGGCGGGTCGACCCCGAGGACCGGCGGGTGCCGGTGGTCGGCGAACTCGACGCCGCCGTCGTCGCGCGGCTCGGGATCGCGGTGCGGAACGGCGGGTCGCAGGGGCGGGCGCGAGGGTTGGCGGTGGCGGCGCTGCGCGAGACCTTCGAGGAGACCGGTGTGCTGATCGGCCGGCCGGAACCGGACCCGGCACGCCTCGCCCGGGCGGCGGCGTGCGGCGAAGGCTTCTCCGGCTTCGCCGCCGCCGGGCTGTTGCCGGCACTCGGTGGGCTCAGCTTCGTGGCGCGGGCGATCACCCCGCCGGGCCTCGCACGACGCTTCGACACCCGTTTCTTCGCGGTCGCGGCGACGGCGGTGGTCGGTGGCTTCGATCGGGTGGCGCCGAGCGACGAACTGGACGGCGTCGGCTTCGTCTCCTTCGCCGAAGCGCGGGCCGATCGGGCGCTGGCGCCGATCACCCGGGCGGTGATCGACGAGCTCGAACGGCGGCTCGGCGACGATCCGGACCTGGTGGCGGATTCGCCGATCCCGTTCTATCGTTGGAACCGTGGCCGTTTCGAACGGCGCGAACTCGACGGATCTCCCTCTCCATGACCCTCGCCGCGATCCTGCTCTTCGCCGGAGCCCTGTTCCTCAACGCCGGGACGCCCGGCCCGAGCATCGCCGCGCTGGTCGCTCAGGTGGTGGCGCGCGGCGCGCGACCGGTGGTGCCGTTCGTCGCGGCGATGTGGATCGGCGAGGCGCTTTGGCTCGGCCTCGCCATCGCCGGACTGACGGTCGTGGCGCGCGAACTGCACGTGCTGTTCGTCGCGGTGAAGTGGGCGGGCATCGCCTATCTGGTGTGGCTGGCGATCGGCATGTGGCGCGACGCCGACCGGACCGGCGACGAGGAGACCGGGCGGCAGGGCTCGCCCTGGCGGCTGTTCGCCACCGGCATGGCGCTGACGCTGGGCAATCCGAAGATCATGGTCTTCTATCTGGCGCTGCTGCCGTCGCTGATCGACGTCGAGCGGGTCGGGCTCTTCGACTGGGCGGTGCTGACGATGGTCCAGATCGGGGTGATGGCGGTCTGCGACCTCACCTGGCTCGGGGTCGCCGCCCGCGCCCGGCTGCTGCTGGCGACGCCGCGGTTCCGCAGGGTCAGTCGACGGACCGGGGCGGTGGCGATGGCCGGCGCGGCGGCGGCGATCGCCTCGCGGGGCTGAGACGCGGTCCGCCGCCTTGATCGGGTCCGCCGCGGCGTGCTACGCACGGTGACCGCCGCGGCTCGCAAGTCGTTGATTTCCGGCATGTCTCGTGCCGGCGAGTCGGCGTGGGCGCGATCGTCCGCGACCACGTGCGGGGCGGCCCCCCGGAAGGAGTTGCGATGCGCATCCTGATCACCAACGACGACGGCATCCACGCCACCGGCCTGCGGGTGCTCGAGCGGATCGCCCGAACGCTCTCCGACGACGTCTGGGTGGTGGCGCCGGAGACCGACCAGTCCGGCAAGGCGCATTCGGTGTCGCTCTCCGATCCGATCCGGCTGCGCAAGATCTCCGACCGCCATTTCGCGGTGCGCGGCACGCCGACCGACTGCGTGATCATGGCGGTGCGCCAGTTGCTCGACCAGCCGCCGACGCTGCTGCTGTCCGGCGTCAACCGCGGTGCCAACGCCGCCGACGACGTCACCTATTCCGGCACCATCGCCGCGGCGATGGAGGGGACCCTGCTCGGGGTGCCGTCGATCGCGCTGTCGCAGGCCTATGCCTGGGCCGACGGGGCGACGCCGCCGTGGGCCACCGCCGAAACGTTGGCGCCGGACGTGCTGCGCCGGATCCTCGAGGTCGGGATCGCTCCGGCCTCGCTGATCAACGTCAACTTCCCGCCCTGCGCGCCGGAGAAGGTGGTCGGCACCGCCATCACCCGGCAGGGGGCACGCAACGACGCCGCCGTCGAGGTCGACGCCCGGGTCGACGGCCGCGGCAACCCCTACTACTGGATCTCCTATCGGCCGCAGGCGACGACGCCCGTCGCCGGAACCGATCTCGATGCGCTGGCCAAGGGGCTGGTGTCGGTGACACCGCTCCGGCTCGATCTGACCGACGCGGTGGTGCACGAGCGGTTCTCCGCCGCCTTCGCCTGAAGCGGGCCGCGGATCGGATGCGGATCATCGGGGTGGACCCTTCCGTCGGAGAGGACGGGGAACGACAGAACATGTCCGTGAGGTACGCACCGGCGGTCCGCCGGGCCGACATCGACGTGTCGCGTGGCGAGCGTCGGGCCCTGGCCGATCTCTCGGCGGAACTGGCGGCGAAGGGATTCGACGATCCCGCGCTGCTCGACGCGATCGAGAAGACGCCGCGGGCGCCGTTCCTGCCGGACGGGTGGGCCGATCATGCCTTCCGCGATCGGCCGGTGCCGATCGACTGCGGGCAGACGCTGGAGGCGCCGTCGGACTTCGCGCTGCTGCTGGTCGCCGCCGGCGTCCGCACCGGGCATCGCCTGCTCGAGGTCGGCACCGGGACCGGCTGGGGCACCGCGGTGCTCGCCGCGATCGCCGCCAAGGTCTACACGGTCGAGCGGTTCCAGCGGCTCGGCGAAGCGGCGGCGGAACGCTTCGCGGCGCTCGGTTGCGACAACGTCGTCGCCTCGGTCCACGACGGGCTCGACGGCTGGAGCCGGCATGCGCCGTTCGATCGGATCGTCGTCGCCGGATCTCTGGCCGAACCGCCGGCCGCGCTGATCGGCCAGCTCGGCATCGGCGGGATCCTGGTCGCGACGATCGGAGCGGTGGGCGGCGAACAGATGCTGACCCGTTTCGAGCGCACCGAACGGGGCCAACTCGTCGAGCCGCTGCGGCGCCATCGGGCGGTGCCGCTGATCCCGGGACGGGCGGCGGCGCTGTGACGGGCGGGGGCGCATCAACCATCTCCGTATCTCCGCGGCGGGTCCGGCGGACCGTCGCGACACGGCGGAATTCGGCGCTTCCGGCGGGGTCGGAGCGCGCTTCCGGAGGGGCGGCGGCGGCCCTTCCGGAAGGGGAAAACCGGCCGGTTTAAGCCTTTGTCAACGTTACGAGCGTTTGAATGGAGCGATGGAATTCGATGGGCTTCCCATCCGAACGGCGTGAGTGGTGCGATGCGTCTTCCGATCCTCGATAAGCGGTCCCGCTGTGTGTCCAAAGTCGCGATGATCGCTCTGGCGGCCGCCGCCCTCGGGGGGTGTTCCAGCGACGTCGGCCGCTTCGGCGAAGAACCGGTCTACACCGGCTCGACGTCGAACCAGCGGCAGATTCTCTCGTCCAACGGACCGCGCTCGGACTATCAGCCGCGCCCCTGGACCAACGTCGACACGACCGGTTCGATCGCTCCGTCGAGCGACGTCGTCGGTCGCAGCGATCTCCAGCCGATGCCGCCGGTGAGCCAGTCCTACGCGGCCGGGCCGGTCGCGCAGCCGGTCTATGCCGCGCCGGCGCCGCAGCCCGTCTATGTCGCCCCGGCGCCGCAGGCCGCCGCGGCGCCCGCCGCGCAGCCGGTCTACGAGCCGGCTCCCCAGCGGGTCGCGGCGTCGAACGGATGGACCTCGACGGGCGGCACCTGGGTGACGCTGCAGCCGGGCGAGACGGTCGACACGCTCGCCCGCCGCTACGGTGTGCCGTCCTCGGCGATCGTCCAGGCCAACAACTTCTCGGCGGCCAACCGGCCGATGCCGGGCGGGCGGGTACTGATTCCGGTCTATTCGGCCGGTCCGGTCGCCGCGGCGCCGGCTCCGGCCGTGCAGCCCGCTCCGGCGGTGCGACAGATCCCGATCACCCGGCCGGCGGCCGGCCTCCAGCCGACCACGCTGCAGGCCCAGGCTCAGCGTCCGGTGACGGCGCCTCAGCCGGCACCGGCGGTGGTCGCCCGGGCGCCGCAGGCGCCTCAGCCGGCCCCGATGCCGGTCGCGGCGCCGCGGGCCCCGATGCAGGCTCCGGTCACGCAGGCCCGCGCTCCCGAACCGGGCGGCGTCCGGCCGGTCGGCGACTACACGGTGCGCCCCGGCGACACGCTCGGCTCGATCGCCCGCACCTACGGCGTCAGCGAGCAGTCGCTGCGCGAGCGCAACGGCCTGAAGTCGACGATGATCCAGCCGGGCCAGCATCTGATCCTGCCGGCCGGCACCAAGCTGATGCTGAAGACCTCGGAAGCCGCTCCAAAGCCGCCGGTGGCGGCCGAAGCGCCGAAGGCGGTCGCGCAGATGCCGGCCGCCGCGCCGGTCGCCAAGCCGGCCGCGCCGATCCAGACCGCCGCCGTGGTCGCCGCCGCCAACAAGCCGGGTCTGCCGGCCCAGCCGCCGCTCTCCGACAAGGAGAAGGCGAAGATCGACCAGAAGGCGGCGGAGACCATCGCCGTCGCCAAGGAGACGTCGGTCGCCGAAGAGTCGAGCGCGTCGGCGTCGGCGGGCAGCTTCCGCTGGCCGGTGCGCGGACGGGTGATCTCGGAGTTCGGTGCCAAGCCGAACGGCGAGCGCAACGAAGGCATCAACCTCGCGGTCCCCGAGGGCACGTCGATCAAGGCGGCCGACGACGGCGAGGTGATCTATTCGGGCAACGAACTGAAGGGCTACGGCAACCTCGTGCTGGTGCGCCATTCGAACGGCTTCGTCACCGCCTATGCCCACGCCAGCCAGTTGCTGGTCAACCGCGGCGACAAGATTTCGCGCGGCCAGATCATCGCCCGGGCCGGCGCCACCGGTTCGGTCACCCAGCCGCAGCTCCACTTCGAACTGCGCAAGGGCCAGAAGGCGATCGATCCGAAGCCCTATCTCGCCTCCAACTGATCGCCCTGCCGGCGCCGGCGGGTTCCCGCCGAGCCGCCGACGGCCGGTCTCATCGCGGAAGCGACACCGCACGACCGGGCCGAAAGGCCCGGTCGTCGCGTTTCGGGCGGGTGTCGGTCGGCGGGAGCCTCCGAGGGGCCGCGGCGGTGGCGGGCGTGAGGCCGGGCGGTGACGGCGGGACGCGTGGCGGTCCGGAGCGCGGTCGTCGGACGATCCGTCGCTCGGAGGTCTGCGGCGAGAGCGGCGGGGGTGGCGGTGCCCGCGAGCGCCCGCCGCGTCGGACGACGGTGGAGGCGGCTCGGTCACGGCGCGTGGCGTCGTCGGGGCTTCGGGCGGTCGAACCGGCCCCGGACGACGTCGGTCACGGCGCACCGCTTCCCCGGCCATGGGGCGGGAGAGGAACGGCGCCGGATCAGGCGACCCGGGTCGCGGTGTCCTCTTCGTCGACGTAGTCGGAGATCACGGCGAGGATGTCGTCGAGACGCGCGAAGAAGGCTTCGACGCAGGCCGGATCGAAGTGGGTGCCGGAGTTCTGGCGGACGAAGTCGAGGGCGCGGTCGAGCGGCCACGCCTGCTTGTAGGGGCGGATCGCCATCAGCGCGTCGAAGACGTCGGCGATCGCGGCGATGCGGCCGACCAGAGGGATATCATCGCCGGAGAGCCCGTGGGGATAGCCGGTGCCGTCCCACTTCTCGTGATGGGTCAGGGCGACGTCGGCGGCGAGCTGGATCAACCGCGATTCCGATCCCTTCAGGATGTCCCAGCCGAGCGTCGCGTGGGTCTCCATCACCGTGCGCTCCTCCGGCGTCAGCCGGCCGGGCTTGAACAGGATCTCGTCGGGGATGCCGACCTTGCCGACGTCGTGCATCTGCGCGGCGATCTCGATCTTGCGGCAGTCGATCTCGTGGAACCCGAGCGCCTCGGCGAGGATGCCGCTGATCTTGCCCATGCGGACGATGTGGGCACCGGTGTCGTTGTCGCGGCGTTCGGTGGCCCGCGACAGGCGCCAGACGATCTCGCGTTCGCGCTCGACGAGGTGACGGGTCTTCTCCTCGACCTGGGCATCGAGGGTCTCGGCGAGCTCGGCGATCACTTCGCGCGCTTCGTCGAGCGCCGACAGCTCCGCCTGCTGGGCTTCGGCGATGACCCGCAGGTTGGCCGCGTCGAGTTCGGCCTGTTCGCTGCGCATGCGCTCGCTCTCGGCCAGACGGTCGCGGAAATAGACGAGGGCCCGTGCCATCTCGCCGATCTCATCGTGTCGCCCGGTGGCCGGCACTTCGGTGTCCCAGCGGCCGTCGCTGACCGCCCGCATCGAGTCGGTCAGGGCCGACAGCGGACGGCTCACACGGAAGATGAAGAACACGGCGATGCCGATGCCGGTCGCCACGGTCAGGGCACCGAGCAGGGAGACCTCGCGCCAGGCGTGGGCGTAGCTCCGGCTGGCGGCGGCGGCTTCGGAATCGGCGATCAGGGCGTTGCGGGCGACTTCGACGCGCAGCGCCGCGGTGGCGGTCAGGAAGATGTCGCGGCTGGTCTCGGTGCGGGCCCCGGCGGTGGCGCGTTCCCCGGCCCGGACGAGATCGATGATCTCGTGGTTCTCGGTCATCGCGGCGGCCCAGGCGAACCGGAAGGCGTCCCACTTGGCGCGGTCCGGGTCGATGGCGATGCGCACCTCGTAGCGCGAGATGAGGTCGGCGAGAATGGTGGCCGAGGCGGCGATCTGGCGTTCGATCTCCGCCGACCGTTCCGGATCCGTGGCGAGAACGTAGCGGACCACCCTCAGACGGTAGCGCGACGTCTCGGAGTCGATCTGGCCGAGGAGTTCGGACGACGCGAACCGATTGCCGACGAGGTCGCGGGTGGCATCGTGGACCGCAGCGAGGCGCGAAAGGCCCAGCCACGCCTGTGCGCAGAGGATCACGACCGTCAGCAGAGCGACGGCGACGCTCGTGGTCTTGACGGAGAACTTCAAGGCCGCGTTCCTCCGATCGACGGGGCGACCCGCCGCTCGCGAAGGATCCCCGTTCGAAACACTCGGGAGAAGATTGCCGACCAAAGATTAATGTGGACCTAGCGGAAGTCTAGAATTGTATGCGTTGCCGCACGGGCGTGCCCATGCCGCCGGCAATAGCCAAAAAACGTTGCGACTTCCGCGAATTGTGGCGGACGACGGAGCCTCGCCGGTCGCCCCACGAAGCCGGTCAGATGTCGAGTTCGTCTTCGTCGGCGAAGGCGGCGCGCTCGGTGATGAAGGCGAAACGGGCCTCCGGCTTGGAGCCCATCAGCCGTTCGATCGAGTCCACGGTCGGGGCCTCGGTCTCGTCGAGGATGGAGACGCGCAGCAGGGTGCGCGAGCGCGGGTCCATCGTCGTCTCCTTCAACTGGCTCGGCATCATCTCGCCGAGACCCTTGAAGCGCCCGATCTCCGGCTTCTTGTTCCTGAAGACGGTGCGCATCAGCTCTTCGCGGTGGGCGTCGTCGCGGGCGTAGAGGGACTTCGCACCGACGGTCATCCGGTAGAGCGGCGGCACCGCCAGGAAGAGATGGCCACCGCGGATCAGGTTGGGCATCTCGCGCCAGAAGAAGGTGACCAGCAGAGTGGCGATGTGGGCGCCGTCGACGTCGGCATCGGTCATGACGATGACGCGGTCGTAGCGCAGGTCCTCCTCGCGGTAGTGCTTGCCGGTGCCGCAGCCCAGCGCCTGGATCAGATCGGAGATCTGTTGGCTGGCGCCGAGCTTCTCGCGACTGGCGGAGGCGACGTTGAGGATCTTGCCCCTGAGCGGCAGCACCGCCTGGGTGCGGCGGTCGCGGGCCTGTTTGGCCGAGCCGCCGGCCGAGTCGCCCTCGACGATGAACAGCTCGGAATCGGCCGCGCCGGAGTTCGAACAGTCGGCGAGCTTGCCGGGCAGGCGCAGCTTGCGGACCGCGGTCTTGCGGAGGACGTCCTTCTCCTGGCGGCGCTTGAGGCGTTCCTCTGCGCGCTCGATGGTCCAGTCGAGAAGGCGGGTGGCGTTCGACGGCGAAGCGGCGATCCAGTGGTCGAAGGCGTCCTTGACCGCCGTCTCGACGATCCGGCTCGCCTCCTGGGTGGCGAGCTTGTCCTTGGTCTGGCCGACGAACTCCGGTTCGCGGATGAACACCGACAGCATCGCCCCGGCCGAGGTCATCACGTCGTCGGTGGTCAGCACCGAGGCGCGCTTGTTGCCGGTGAGGTCGGCGTGGGCCCTGAGACCGCGGAGCAGCGCCATCCGGAAGCCGGCCTCGTGGGTGCCGCCCTCCGGGGTGGGGATGGTGTTGCAATAGGAGGAGACGAAGCCGTCGCCGGCGAACCAGGCGACAGCCCATTCGACCGAGCCGTGGCCGGAGGTCTGCCTGGTGCGGCCGGCGAAGGCGTCGTCGACCACCAGCCGCTCGCCCTTCAGGCGTTCGATCAGGAACTCGTGGAGGCCGCCGGGGAAGTGGAACACCGCCTTCTCGGCGACGCCCTCGGCCGGATCGATGCCCTCCAGGCATTCGGGTGCGCAGGTCCAGCGGATCTCGACACCGCCGAACAGATAGGCCTTGGAGCGGGCCATCTTGAAGATCCGATCGGCCCGGAACTTCGCCTCGGCCCCGAAGATGTCGGGGTCCGGGCGGAAGCGCACGGTGGTGCCGCGGCGGTTCATGATCTCGCCGAGCTCCTCGAGCGGCCCCTGCGGGATGCCGCGCGCGAAACGCTGACGATAGAGCCG